>JBKJRG010000044.1:0-16046 GCA_046594805.1 Opitutaceae bacterium
GCGGCGGCGAGGTCTCGGGCATCCTGAATCCCTACAAGCAATGGCATGAGCGCGACATCGTCATCATTCCGATGGGCCACTCGATCTCCAGTACGGTCCTGCAGATGCACCAGGCCATGAGTGTCATCGCCGCGGATGGCGTGCTGCTGCGCCCGCAGATTATCCGCGAGATCAACGATGGGATGGAGCCGGTTTTCCGGTACGATCGAGTGGAGCTGAACCGGGTGGTGGGGAAGGAAACCGCCCGGGCCGTCGCGCGCATGTTAATGGGCGTGGCGACGAAAGGCGGCACCGCGCCCGAGGCGGCGATCGAGGGCTTCGATGTCGCGGGCAAGACGGGCACGTCGCAGAAGTTCATCGAGGGCGAATGGTCGAAGCGCCACCATGTGGCCTCTTTTGTGGGTTTCTTTCCCGCGCTGGCCGGAGCGAAGCAAACCCAGGTTGCGATTTCGGTCATCGTGGACGATGCTGACGCGCGCGCTCCCGGTGGCATCGCCTACGGCAAGACCGTCGCAGCGCCCTCCTTCCGGAATATCGGCGAGAAGCTCATTCCCATCCTGAACATCAAACCGGCCGGCGGATCGAACCGGCCTGCTCTGGTCGCGGCGACAGAGGGAGGCCGACGGTGATCGGTTATCTCACGCCCAATTATTCCCTCATCCATGCGTTGCAGTCCCGCCCGGCCAGCCGCACGCCGCGGGAACGACTGGCGCTGAATCGCGTTTTCAAAATGGCCCCCAAGCTTTCCGACTACCTGCACGGCGACGACGTGATCGCCGTCAAGGGACCGCTCGACCGGCCGGTCTCCGGGCTGGCGATCGACAGCCGGCGCGTCGTCCCCGGCTCGCTCTTTTTCGCGCTGCCCGGCCTGCGGGCGGACGGCGCCAGTTTCATCGACGAGGCGATCAGCCGGGGCGCGATCGGCGTGGTGACCTCGAAGCTGCCGGCGCATCCGCCCGGGAAAGTGACTTTCATCCAGGTGGAAGACCCGCGGGCCACCCTCGCACTCGTGGCCCAGCGTTTCTACAAGTTTCCCGATCGTGACCTGACGGTGGTGGGCGTGACCGGGACGAACGGCAAGACCACCGTCACCCATCTCATTCAGCATTTTCTCAACGAAGAGCAACGCGTCGGGCTGCTGGGCACCATCAGCTACGATCTGGGGGGACGGACGGTGCCCTCGTTTCGGACCACGCCGGAATCGCTGGATATTTACGGGATGATGGCGCAGATGCGCGACGCGGGTTGCCGTGCGGCGGTAATGGAAGTGAGCTCGCATGGCATCGATCAGCAGCGGGTGCGCGGGCTGCAATTTGGTGCGGCGGTCTTCACCAATCTCACGCGGGATCACCTCGATTATCACAAGACGCTCGAAGCCTATTTCGCGGTGAAGATGAAACTCTTTACCGGGGAAACCGGCGGCGCACCGCAACTGGCCCTGGTGAACCTCGATGATCCCTACGGGGAGAAGCTTGCCGCCCACATCGCCGCAAAGGTCCCGGCATCACGGCTCATCACCTTCGGCGAGAGCCCGCAGGCGGACGTGCGCGCGGAAAACGTGAAGCTGAATTTCAAGAACTCGACCTTCCGGCTGGTGTGGCCGGAAGGGGCGCTCGAGGTCGATTCACCGCTGATCGGCCGCTACAACGTGAGCAACCTGCTGGCGGCGATCGCGACGGGGTGGGGGCTCGGCCGGAAGCCGGCGGGCTTCCTCGGCCGGTTGCCGGCCTTCAAGGGCGTGCCGGGCCGGATGGAACGGATCGAAGAAGGCCAGCCCTTTAACGTGCTGGTGGACTACGCGCACACCGATGACGCGCTGCGCAACGCGCTCGGCATGCTGCGCGCAATTACGCCCGGCCGGTTGCTGGTGGTCTTCGGTTGCGGCGGGAATCGCGATCGGACCAAGCGCCCCTTGATGACCCGGGCGGTGCAGGAGTTCGCGGATTTTGCCTTTGCCACCGCGGACAACCCGCGCACCGAGCAAATTGCGCGCATTTTCGACGATATGCGTGCCGGCGCCATCGCCCCCGAGAGAATCACCTGGATCGACGACCGCCGCAAAGGAATCAGCCTGGCGCTCGATATGGCCAAGCCGGGTGACTGCGTCCTGATTGCCGGCAAGGGGCACGAAAGTTATCAGGAGTTTGCCGACACGGTGTTCCCCTTCGACGATCGCCAGGTCGTCCGCGAGTTGATCGCGATCAAGTCGCTGAAGACCGCGTGAGGATCTGACGATGCCGATCTTCCTTCCAGCCACTCTCGCGCAATGGACGGGCGGTCAATGGACGATGCTGCCGTCCGCGCCGTTGAGCGGCTTCACGGTCGACACCCGCCAGTTGCGCGCGGGCCAGATCTTCGTCGCGATCAAGACCGACCGGCGCGACGGGCACGATTTTCTGCGGGACGCCCAGCAGGCCGGCGCCAGCGCCGCGCTGGTCAGCAAGCCCGATCCCACGCTGACGTTGCCGCAGCTCGTGGTGGCGGATCCGCTGGCGGCGTTCCAGGCGATCGCCCGCGAACATCGCCGCGAGTTTCGCGGCCGGGTGGTGGGAATTTCAGGCAGCGCCGGCAAGACCTCGACCAAGGACCTGCTGGCGCTCCTCCTCGGTGGCGATTCCTACGGCGTTATCGCTACCGAGGATAAATCTTCCGGCAGCCCGGGCCTGCCGCCCGGCCTGGTCACCGGGGAAGTTCTCGCGACCGAGGGCAACCTCAACAATCACCTGGGCGTGCCCCTGACGCTGACGCGGCTCGATTCCGCGAAGCACACGGTGGCAGTGATCGAAGCAGGCATCAGTGCGCCGGGGGAAATGAAGCCGCTGGCCGACATGATCGCGCCGGATGTTTCCCTGATTACTTTGATCGCTCCGGCGCACACCGAGGAGCTCGGCGGAATCGACGGAGTCGCGCGGGAGAAGGCGGTGCTGCCGGCGGCGACGCGGGCGAGCGGCGTGGCGATTTTCGCGCGGCCGACCGCGGATTTCGCGCCCTTTCGCGATCTCGGCGTGCGCACGATGGTGGTCGAGCGGGCCGAGGTCGTGCGACCGGCGGAGCCGCCGAAGGACAAGGTGTTTTTCGCGGTGACGCAGCGGGGGGAGGAAACCGCGATTGCGCTGGCCTATGGTCCGCCGCCGCCGCTGGTTTTCACCACGCGCCGCGTGTCCGATGGGATGGCGCAGAATGCGGTGCTCGCGATTTGTACTGCGCTGTGGCTCGGCGTGCCGCGGGAGAAAATCCAAGCCCGGCTGGCGCTTTGGAAACCTGGAAAGTTGCGCGGGGAAATCCGCCGCGAAGACGGCCGGCTGCTTTATCTCGATTGCTACAACGCCAACCCCGCCTCCATGGCCGACGCGCTGGCCACGTTCGAAGCGGTGGCGCCGGCCCGCGAGCCGCGACTCTACCTCATTGGCTGCATGGAGGAACTCGGCGCCGATGCCGCGCTGCACCATCGGGCCTTGGGGAAATCGCTGCACCTGCGGGACGGTGACCAGGTTTTTGTGATCGGGACCCATGCCCATGACGTATGCGCCGGCGCCATCGAGCGGGGCGATGTCGCCCGGCAGGTGCAAATCGTCGGAGCGCTGGAACCGATGGCGACCGCGTTCGCCGAGTGGCGCGGGGCCGTTTTCGTCAAGGGCAGTCGCCGCTATGCGCTCGAAAAAATTCTCGAAGTCCAGGCCACCCTGCCGCTGCCGTGCTGAGTTACCTGTCAGACTACGCCGAGTATTTCGGTCCGTTGCGGCTGTTGAAATACATGACGCTGCGGACGATCATGGCCGCGCTGACCTCGCTGGTGATCGGCTTCGTCATCGGGCCGATGCTCATCCGGAAATTCAAGGAATTGAAGTTCGGCCATGGCTACATCGACGACCGCACCGGCGCGCTCGGGGCGAGTTACTTCGACAAGAAGAACACCCCGACGATGGGCGGATTGATTATTTTTTTTTCCGTGTTTGCCAGCGCGGCGCTTTGGGCGACGCCCAACGTCTGGGTGTTCGTCAGCCTTTTCGTTTATGCCGCGCTGACCGTCCCGGGTTTTCGCGACGACTACCTGAAGGTGGTGCACAAAAACCGGAACGGGATTTCGTCCTGGGAGAAAATCTCCTGGCAGTCGCTGGCCACGCTTGGCGCGCTGGGTGTCCTGCTCTGGCACCCGGCCAGTTCGGAAAAAATCCGCGAGTTTTGGGTTCCCTTCGTCAAGCAGGCGGTGATCGCGCGCATGCCCTGGTGGCTGCTGCTGGCCTTGATCTACCTGTGGGTCGTTGGTTTCAGCAACGCGATCAACCTGACGGACGGGCTCGATGGCCTGGCGGTGGGCTGCACCATCACCGTGGTGCTGGTCTTCGGCATCATGGCCTATGTGGCGGATCATGTGATCCTCGCGGAATACCTCCTGATCAGCCGGGTGCCGGGGGCGGGGGAGCTGACGGTGATCTGTGGCGCCTTGGTGGGGGGGTGCATGGCATTCCTGTGGTTCAACTCGCATCCGGCGGAAGTTTTCATGGGCGACACGGGCGCGCTCGCGCTGGGCGGGCTGCTCGGCGTCATGGCATTCATGATTCACCAGCCGATCACGCTGGTGATCGCCGGCGGTGTTTTCGTGGTGGAGCTGCTCTCGGTGGTGGTGCAGGTGGGCTGGTTCAAGTTCACCAAGCGCCGGTTCGGCGAAGGGCAGCGCGTGTTCCTGATGGCGCCGATCCATCATCATTTTCAGAAGAAAGGCTGGCCGGAAACAAAGGTGGTCCTGCGTTTCTGGGTTCTCTCACTCGGCTGCGCCCTCGCGGGTCTGGCCACCCTCAAGCTGCGTTAACATGAACTACT
Source organism: Opitutaceae bacterium (assembly GCA_046594805.1). GTDB lineage: Bacteria > Verrucomicrobiota > Verrucomicrobiia > Opitutales > Opitutaceae > ER46. The sequence goes on from JBKJRG010000044.1 coordinate 4,822, forward strand.
CCTTCAATCCCACCCCCACCGCGACCGACCGGAACTCACCGACGCCCGCCTGCTGGCTGGCCGAGCCGCGGTTCATGTGCGGGGTGCCCGTGGATACCCGCCGGGCGGACGTGCTCGGCAATCGCACATTCCTGCGCATGTGGGCGGCCCGCCGCTCGACCATGGCCGCGCTGCATCGAACCGAGAAGTAACATGGCTCTTGCCGCCCCCGATTTTCTCGCGCCGCTCCTGGCGAAGCCCGTGGCCATTTTTGGCGGGGGCGTCAGCGGGGAAGGCGTGCGCGTGCTGGCGGCGGCGCTGGGAGCCGAGGCAAAAATCTACGACGCGAGCGCGGTCCGGGGGGCGGAGTTCAACGCCGCCGCGGCGCAGCAACACGCCTTCGTGGTTTTCTCGCCCGGGTTTTCCCCGGAGCATCCCTGGCTGGTCCGGGCTCGCGCCGCGGGCGCCGCGTGCATGGGCGAAATGGATTTCGCGTCCCTTTTCTGGCGCGGCCGGCTCGTCGCCATCACCGGCACCAATGGCAAGACCACCCTGACCGAATTCCTCACCCACGCCCTCCGCAGCGTCGGGCGCGATGCGCGCGCCACCGGCAACATCGGAGATCCGTTTTCGCGGCTGGTCGTCCTGACGAGCGGCGGCGCCCGCGCCTCGTTCGCCCTCTGCGAGGTGAGTTCGTTCCAGGCGGAAACCTTCCGGCACTTTCGGGCGGATGCGACCCTGTGGACCAACTTTGCGGAGGATCACCTCGAGCGGCACCCGGGACTCGAGAATTATTTCAGTGCGAAATGGAAGCTCGTGGAGCACACGGACCCGGGCGCCGTGATGGTCGGCAGCTCAGTGGCCCGCCATGCCCCGCGCTTCGATCGACCGCTCGCCACGGTCACGGTCGTGCCCACGGAGGACCAGCCGCCCGATGCCCGCCTCGCGCGCACGGTGTTTGCGGGGTACCCGCAACGGGAGAACTTCCTGCTCGCGGCGGCGTGGTGGAGCGCAGAGGGGCTGGACGAAGCGGCGCTCTATGCCGCGGCGCGGACTTTCAAACTGGGTCGCCACCGGTTGAGCCGTGTCGCCGAGGTCGAAGGCGTGACCTACTGGAACGACTCCAAGGCCACGAATTTTCACGCGGTGGAAGCAGCGCTGGCTGGATTCTCTGCGCCCGTTGTGTTGCTCGCCGGCGGCAAATCCAAGGGCGGCGACTTCGCCGGCTTCATCCACCGCATCGCGAACCGGGTGAAGCACATCGTGTTGCTCGGCGAGACCAGCACGGAGCTCGCGTTCCAGTGCGCGGCATTTCGCGTGGCTCACTCGAGTTGCGCTACGCTGGCCGAGGCGGTCCGGCGTGCGACCGAACTCGCGACGGCCGGCGACCACGTCCTGCTTAGCCCCGGTTTTGCCAGTTTCGACATGTTCCGAAACTACGAAGATCGCGGCGATCAATTCGAACAACTCGTACAGTCGGCCCTCCAGGAAAACGGCGCACCCGCGGCCAGTTTGAGATAGCTTTCGCCAGCACATCCCTTCACAACCGATCAACCAATTCCACCTATGAAAATCCTGAAGATTTTCGGCGTCGTCGTGGGCATACATGTGTTTGCCCTCATCCTGATTTTCGCGAATCCAGGCTGCAGTTCTTCCACCAGGCCGGCGCCGATCCCAACCGATACCATGGGCCGGACGGCCGCTCCCTCGGGGTTTAATGTACCCAACACCGGGCCGCGGCCGTCGCCGTCCGCGGAGGCTTCCACCCCCGCGTCGCCCGGGATCACGTTTAACCCAGACGCACCGGCCGTGGCCTCGGGAGGCGGCGCGGGTGGCGTGCGTTTCCAGCCCACCCGGCCTGGCTCGCCCGTAGCTGGAACCCTCGTGGCAGAACCGGTCGCCGACGTCATGCCCGCCACGGCCTACACCGTGGCCAACGGCGACAACCTTTGGAATCTCGCCAAGAAGCACCACCTCGCCGTGGCAGAGCTGGCCGCGGCCAACAACCTCAAGACCACCACGGTGCTCCATCCTGGCCAAAAGCTGATTATTCCGGGCCGTCCCGCGTCGCCCATCGCCGCGGCCGTCGCCAACCCCGTGGCGTCGCAGGGCCGGACGGCGGAAACCATTGCGCCGGTGACGAGGCCTGCGGGCAACGCGATGAAGCACGTGGTGAAGTCGGGCGAAACGCTCGGATCGATCGCCCGCGCCTATGGCGTCAAGTCGAGCGACATCGCCGTGGCGAACAGCATCACCGATCCCGCGAAAGTGAAGGCCGGAGTCGAACTGGTCATCCCGGGCTGGCAGCCCATCGGGAAATCAGGTAAATCGGCGCAGAAATCCGGTAACGATGGCCCAAAGGGTCAAAAATCCGGAACATCCAACGGCCCGGAGCGCGACGCGACCCCGCGCCTGCCGACGAACGACGTGCCCGTCATTCGCATCGATGACAACCCGTTTACCCCCGCCCCCAAGAGTCCCTAATCCGCGGTTGCCTCCCTGCCCATGCGCCGCGATCGGGTCACCGATTCTTCCGCTGCGAGTTCCTGGTTCAACCCAGCCACGGTCATCGTGGTGTGCGCCGTCTGCCTGACTTTTCTCGGGTTGACGGTCCTGTTCAGCGCGAGCGCGTCATTTCGGCAGGGCCCTTATTTCTACCTGACCAAGCAACTTGGCGGCGTCGCGGCGGCGAGCGCCCTCTGCTTTATTGTCAGCCGAATCAACCTCGACTACGCGCGGCGTTACGCGTGGTGGATCGGCGGGACTTTTCTTTTGCTGCTCCTGTTCGTGCTGGTTCCGTCGGTCGGCATCGCGGTCAACGGCAGCCGGCGCTGGCTCGGGGCGGGTTCGGCCCGCTTGCAGGTGTCGGAGTTTGCCAAGCTCGGGCTCGTGTTTTGCCTCGCCCACTACCTGGCCTGCAACCAGACGCGGATTGGCGAGCTGAAGCGCGGATTCCTGTTCCCGCTCGCGCTCATTGGCGGGTTTGTCGTCCTCCTGGTGGGTGAACCGGACTTCGGCATGGCGTCATTCTTTCTCCTGGTGGGATTGATGATGCTGTTTCTCTCGGGTGCGAAATGGCGCTACCTGCTCACGGCGGCGACGGTCGCAGCCGCGGGCCTGGCAGCCGTGGTCATCCAAAATCCGAATCGGATGCGGCGAATCGCGGAATTCTGGAGCGACGAGCCGCCCTACCAGGTCAGGCAGGCACTGGCTGCTTATGCCGCCGGCGGTACGACCGGTACCGGGCTCGGCCAGGGTCGGCAGCAGCTGAGTTTCCTTCCGGAGGCGCACACGGACATGATCTTCGCGGTGATCGGCGAGGAACTCGGGCTCTGGTTCACGCTCGGCGTCGTGGGCATTTTTGCGACAGTGTTGGTCGCGGGCCTGATTCACCTGCGCCGCGCGCCCAACCTGTTTCATTTCCTCCTCGTGGCGGGCAGTCTGCTTTTCATCATCCTGCAGGCGGCAATCAATCTGCTTTCCGTCACCGGCCTGGTCCCGCCGAAAGGCATGTCGCTGCCGTTCATCAGCGCCGGGCTTTCGAACCTCCTGCTGATGGGTCTGTTTCTCGGCATCTTCATCAACACCCAGCGCGCCTGGGGTCGAGTGGCGCTGCCGGAGCGGGCGCGATCCATGCGCGAGGTCATGGCATGAGCCGCTACATCATTTCCGGTGGCGGCACGGGTGGTCACCTGTCGCCCGGGATTTCCCTCGCGGAGGGGCTGACGGCCCGCGGTCACGACGCCGTGCTGCTCATCAGTCAAAAGAAGGTCGATGCGCGGCTGAGCGAAAAATATCCGCAGCTGCGGTTCGAACGGATGCCCGGCACGGCGTTTTCCTGGCAACCCGCCCGGCTGCTCCGCTGCATCGTCTCGCAGAGCCTGGCGGTGTTTTTCTGCCTCCGGTTGCTGCGCCGTTTGCGCCCGGATGGCATCGTGGGCTTCGGCGGATTTACCTCCGCCCCGGTGGTCCTCGCCGGCTGGATCGCCGGATGTCCGGTCGCGCTGCACGAGTCGAATCGCGTGCCCGGCCTCGCGATCCGGACGCTGGGCCGGCTGGCGAAGCGGGTTTATCTTCCGCCCGGCATCCACATTTCCGGCATCCGTGCCGCCATCACGCGCCATGTCGGCCTCCCGGTTCGCCACGAGATCGTGCGCCAATCGCAGGCGAAGGCCCGGGCGACGCTCGGGCTGGACCCCAATCAGCGCCTGCTCCTGGTCCTGGGCGGCAGCCAGGGCGCATCGGCGCTGAACGAGTGGGCGCGCAATCAGCTGCCTTTTTTCGCGGCGGAAGGCATCCAGGTCTACTGCGTGACCGGGCTGGGCAAGGGCCGCGAAGACACGGTGGAGTTGCAGACGAAGGCGGGCGCGCCGGTTCGCTCGGTGTTCACTGCCTTCAGCGATCGCATGGCGGAATTGATGTCGGCCGCCGACCTGGTGGTCTCCCGCGCCGGCGCCGGGACACTGGCGGAACTGATCCGCTGCGAGACGCCGGCGATCCTGGTTCCGTATCCGCAGGCGGCCGACGACCATCAGCGCGCGAACGCGGCGTTTTTCGAGCGCCAGGGGGGCGGGTTCGTGGTGGCCCAGCCCCAGCTTGGCCAGTTGCACGCCGAGGTGGTCGACACCATTTTCAACGACTGGCTGATCCGAAAGTTCCGGGCCAACCTGCAACGAATGGATCGGGCCAATTCGCTCGAGCTGATGCTGGCCGATCTCGAGCACATTGCGGGTCCGGCGCCCGGCCAGCCTCCCATGCAACGCCTGACCACCGCATGAAGCGGAGCCGCGGCGCACCTCGAGGCACGTCATGAGAGCGACGCCGCTGCCGTCTCTTTTTGGGCACGATATCCGAAACATTCATTGCGTTGGGATCGGCGGGATGGGCGTGGGTCCGCTCGCCATTTACCTGGCGCAGGTGGGGTTCTCGGTCAGCGGCGAGGATGACGCGCTGTCGGAGGACATGCGGGCGTTGCTCAGCCGGGAGCACGTGGCCCTCGGGCCGATGGCCGCGCAAAGCGAGCTGGTGGTGTACTCTTCGGCGATTGCCAGGACGCACCCCGTCTATCTCGCGGCGGCGGCGCGCCAGCTGCCGTTGGTCCGCCGCGGGGAGATGCTCGCGGAAGTGACGCGCGACAAAAAACTCGTGGCCATCTGCGGCTCACATGGAAAAACCACCACCACGGCGCTGTTGATCGCGGCGTTGCGGGCCGCGAATTTTCCCGCCGGTTACGTGCTGGGAGGATTGTTCGCCGACGCTACGCCGCCGGCGCGGACTGGCTCGAGTGACTGGGTCGTGGCGGAAATCGACGAAAGCGATGGGACGATCAGCCGGTTTTCTCCCGAGCTGACGGTCGCGGTGAATCTTGACTGGGATCATCCCGATTTCTACCGGCAGGCAGCCGACCTGGAAGCGGCGTTTGGTGCGTTGTTCCAGCGGACTCGTGGTGAGGTGCTGATCAGCGATGCCTGCGCGATGAGTGCGCGGGTCGCTGCCGCGGCGCGGGAAGGCCGTTCCTGCCTGACTTTTGGACGCGCGGCGGATTTTCGCGGTGAAATCGTGGGGGAACAGGACGAGCAGATGACGCTCCGCCTTGGGGGTCGATTCACGCCGGTTGATGCCGCGGTGCGCGCGCGAGGGGAATTCAACGCGGCCAACGCCACCGCTGCCCTGGCTGCGGCCCAGCTTATGGGGGCGTCGATTGGCGCGCGTGCGCTGGCGAGCTATCCCGGGGTACGACGCCGCCAAACGGTCCTTCATTCGGCCGATGGGCTGACGGTGCTGGAAGATTACGCGCATCACCCGGCGGAGATCCGCGCACTGCTCACGAGCCTGCGTCGTCGCGCCGGTCCCGGCCGGCTGATCGTCGCGTTTCAGCCGCACCGTTTCAGCCGGACCGCGCAATTCAAGGCCGAGTTCGCCGCGGCGCTGGCGACCGCGGATCGCGTGCACCTTCTCGATGTTTACCCGGCCGGAGAAAAGCCGATCGCGGGCGGGACCACGGCGGACATTTACGCCGAGCTTAGAAAAAATGCGCCGGCGGTGGCGGTCAGTTATTTTCCGGCGAACGACGCCGAGTTTTTCCGCGCCCTGTCGCGCGATGCCCGCGCGGGCGATGTCGTGGCTTTTGTCGGTGCGGGCGACATCGACCGCCAGGCGCGCGAGTGGCTGGCAGGTGTCCGCGCCGCGCACGTGATCGCGCGGCGCTGGGACGAACGCCGGGACGCGCTCAACGCCAGCGTTTCGGCGGACACGCGGTTGAAACGGGACGAACCCCTCGCACCGAAGACGACAATGCGGGTGGGCGGGTCGGCCCGGCTCTATGCGGAACCGGCCTCGGTCGGAGATCTGCAGGCCTTGTTGCGCGTCGCCGGGACGGAGGGACTGGACGTTTCCGTCCTGGGCCGCGGGTCGAATCTCATCGTGCCGGACGAAGGAGTGGAAGGCCTGGTTATCTCTCTGGCGCATCCGGCGTGGTCGACCTTCGAGCCGCGCCGTGACGGGCGGGTCTGGGTGGGCGCGGGGCTGAGGTTGAAGAACCTGTGCGGGCTCGCGGCGAAGGCGGGTCTGGTGGGCTTTGAATTTCTGGAGGGCATCCCGGGCAATATCGGCGGGGCGTTGCGGATGAACGCCGGGGCGATGGGCGGCTGGATGTTCGACGTGGTGGAGGAGGTGCAGGTGATGACGATGGAGGGCGACGTGAAGACGCTGGCGAAGGCATCGATGCATGTGGAGTATCGGCACTGCGCCGAGCTGCACCACGCCATCGCGCTCGGAGCGCTGCTGACCCAGCGCCGCAACGTGGCCGTCGCGGAGGAACCGGGCGTGCCCGTGGACGCCGGGGCCATCGGGCGCCAAATCGATGTTTATCGGCGGAAGCGGCAGGAAAGTCAGCCGCGCGAACCGAGCGCGGGTTGTATTTTCAAAAACCCTCCCGGCGGTTCCGCTGGGCGTCTAATCGAGGAGTGCGGATTGAAAGGCACGCGGGTGGGGGACGCCGAGGTCTCAACCGTGCACGCGAACTTCATTGTGAACCGCGGCCAGGCCACCGGAGCGGATGTGCTGGAGCTGGTGCGCCGGGTACGGGCTCGCGTGCGCGAGGCCCGCGGCGTCGATCTGCAGCCGGAGGTGCTGCTGTACGGGAAAAAATGGGAGGACGTGCTTTGAATTGCGGATTGCGGATCGCGGATTTCGGATTGGAAGGCTCCGGCGTGCGAACACCGGGAAGTCATGCGCCGCGTGTTGGAAATCCGTAATTGATCATGAGCTCTCCCATCATCGCCGTTTTTTCCGGTGGCACTTCTGCCGAGCGCGAGGTCTCGCTCGGTTCCGGCCGGGCCTCTGCCCTGGCGCTCGCGCGGTCCTTTCCGACGCAGTTGTTCGAACTCCAGGCCAACGGGCTCCCGGCGGGGCTGAACCCGGCGCGGCACGTGGTTTTTTCCACGCTGCATGGCACGTTCGGCGAGGACGGCGGGATGCAGCGGCTGCTCGACGCGGCCGGCGTGCAGTACGCCGGCTGCGATGCATGGGCCAGCGAGCTGACCATGGACAAGACGGCGACGAAGAACGCCGTAGCGGCGCGGGGCGTGCAGGTGGCGCCCGGCATCTCGTTCGATGCGACTCAAAAGCCGACGGCCGAAGCCGTGGTGGCGCAGCTGGGGGAAGCGCTCGTGGTCAAACCCAACAACGAGGGCAGCAGCGTGGGCCTCAGCGTGGTGAGCCAGCGCGGCGAATTGGGGGAGAAACTGGCGAGCCTCACCCGCGGCCGGTGGCTCATCGAACGGCGAATCGTGGGTCGCGAGCTTTCGGTAGGCGTGCTGAACGGAAACGCACTGGGCGTGGTCGAGATTCGGCCCAAATCCGGGGTCTACGACTTCACCAGCAAGTACACCAAGGGAATGACGGAGTATTTCGCGCCGGCACCGCTCGACCCCGCGCAAACTGCGGCGGCCCAAGCGGCGGCCGCGGCGGCTTTTGCCGCCTGCGGCTGCCGCGATTATGCCCGGGTCGACTTCATCCTCTCCCCGCAAAACGAGTTTTATTTGCTGGAAATTAATACGCTGCCGGGCATGAAAGAAACCAGCTTGCTGCCCATGAGCGCTCGCTGCGCGGGACTGGATTTCACGGGATTGGTTCGGGAGCTGGTTTCGCCGGCGTTGGCACGTTTTGGGGCGGCGCCTGCCTTGCGATCGTGAACAAAGAAACCCTCAACGCCCCCTCCTCGCGCAGCTGGCGCGACATCCCGCAGCCGATCAAGCCGCGGGTGATGTCACGCGAAGGCCGCTGGCGGCTCACCCTCGCGACGGTGCGGACCGCGCTGGTGGCGGCGCTGGTCGCGGGAGTCGGTTTCGGCACGTGGAAGCTGGTGCGAGTGCTGGAAGAGAACTCGACCACGATCCCGGCCGGTGCGAAACGCGTGCCGCTCCGGCCCCCCGAATTAATGACGGACCGGGGCGGGGTGCTGGACGCTGCCTGGCTCGAGCGGACCCTCGCGCTGCCGAAAAGAACCGCGCTGATGGAACTAGATCTCGGCCGGCTCCGGGCGCGCGTGCTGGCCGATCGACAGGTGATCACGGCGAACCTGCGGCGCGTTTTCCCGGATCGGCTGGTGGTCGAAATCACGGAGCGCCTGCCCGTCGCGCGGATCATGGCGGAGAGCCACGGCGAGCAGCGCCCTTGGCTGGTGGCGCGCGATGGTTTTCTCTTCTCCGGCGCCGGATATGATCCGGCGATGCTCGAGACGCTGCCGTGGCTGGCCGGCACCCGGCTGGCTTGGGACAAAGAGGGACTGCGGCCGATCGCCGGGATGGAAGCAGTCGCCGATTTGCTGGCGCAGGCGCGGTTCGAAGCGCCGCATCTTTACGAGGCGTGGCGCGTGGTGTCCCTCGCCCGGCTCGCCAGCGATCGCGAAATCGAGGTGCGGACCGTGCAGGGATTTACCCTGGTGTTTGATGCCGACGGCGGCTTCTTCCGCCAGCTGGCGAAGCTCGATCACCTCTGGGACCTGATGGCGAATGTGCCGGCCACGCAGGCCCGGATCGATCTCTCGCTGGGGAAACAGGTGCCGGTGGTGCTGGAGGTTGCGCCCCTCGTGGAGACGCCCCGGTCGGCCCCGGCGGTGACCACCCCGATTTTTTCCATCCGCCCGGCCCCTCCGTCGAAAACCAATCGTGAGCTCTAAACCCACCTTTATCGGTGCCGTTGAAATCGGCACGTCGAAAGTCACCGTACTCCTGGGCGAATACACTGGCCGCGAGCTGGCGATCATCGGCCGCGGCGAATGTTCCTCGCGCGGCGTAATCAAGGGCACGGTGGTCGACTACAAGGCGGCCAGCGATTGCACTCACAGCGCGCTGGAGCAGGCCGAGCGCGAGGCGGGCGAGCGGATCGAGCTCGTTTTTCTCGCGCAGACCGGCGGTCACCTCGAGGGATTCTACAACGAGGCGTCGGTGAACGTGAAGGCCTCGGACAACATGATCGAGCCCGGCGATGTGCGCACGGTGTGCGACCTCGCCAAATCAAAGGAGCTCCCCGGCGGCCGCATGGTGGTCCACAACATCCGCCGGCCCTTCCGCGTCGACGGCCGGCTCATTCCGGGCTCGCCCGAGAATCTCGTCGGCCAGCGGCTCGAGGTGGGCTACTGGACGGTGCACGGCCAGGAACAGCGCCTCGCGGACAACATCCATGTGATTCGCGGCTTCAACCTGGAGGTGCGCGAGCTCGTCCTCGCCAGCCTCGCCTCCGGTCACATGGTCACCAGCGCCGAGGAGCGTCAGCACGGCGTGCTGGCGATCGACATCGGCGCGGGCACCACGGATTTCGTGCTTTATCGCGATGGCGCGCCGCACACCACGGGCGTCGTGCCGGTGGGTGGGACGCACCTCACCAATGATCTCGGCCTCGGGTTGCGGCTCACCGAAGGGCAGGCGGAAAAGCTGAAACTGCGTTTCGGCCGCGCGAACGTGCAGACGCGGGACAAGGCGCAGAGAGTCTGGCTCGACGGCAATTTCGCGATTGGTGACCGGCAGTTTTCCCAGCAGACCATCGAGCAGATCACCACGGCCCGGGCGTGGGAGTTGCTCGAGGTCGTGAAAAAAAAGCTCGGCAACGCCTTCACCCCGGAAAGCTGCGCGGCGGGAGTCGTCCTCACCGGCGGGACAGCCAAGCTGCCCGGCTACACCGACGCGGCCGCGAAGATTTTCGGCATTCCCGCTCATCTCGGCGAAGCCCCCAGCTGGGTGCACGAGACCATGCGCGACCCCGGTTACCACACCGCCTTGGGCCTGCTCTATTACGGTGTCAGCGCGCAGGCGGAGAAAGCGGCGCCGGCCCGGCGGGGCGGCGGTTTCCTCACCAACGTGAAGCGGCTTTTCGCCAACGCCTGAGCCCCGATGAACCTCAACGAGCTTCCTCTCGAGCATTCGCTCCTCACTGACCGCAACATCGCGATCAAGCTGGTCGGCGTCGGCGGCGCCGGCTCGAACGCGGTCGACCGCTTGAAGATGGAAAACCTCGAGCGACTGCAGCTCGCGGTGATCAACACCGACTACCAGGCCCTCGCCAGTTCGCCGGTGCAGGACAAGGTGCTGGTGGGCATGAGCGTCACCCGCGGTCTCGGTGCGGGCGGGGACCCGGATCTGGGGCGGGAGGCGGCGGAGGCGGACCGCGAGAAAATCGCGACCGTGGTCAAGGACTGCGACCTGGTCTTTCTGGTCACGGGCATGGGCGGCGGCACCGGCAGCGGCGCTTCGCCGGTCGTGGCGGAAATCGCGGCCGAGACCGGCGCGCTGGTGATCGCTTTTGTGACGATGCCGTTCAGTTTCGAAGGCGGGCGCCGCCTGAAACAGGCGGAGGAGGGCCTGCGCGCCCTGCGTCAGGTGTGCGATGCCGTGATCCCGCTGCCGAACGACGTCCTCCTGCAGGAGGCGATGGACAACGAGAGCGTCCTCGATTCGTTCGCGCGGGCCGACGAATGGATTGGCCGCGGCGTGAAATCGATCTGGTCCATGCTCTTCAAGACGGGACTGATCAATCTCGACTTCGCCACGCTTCGGCAGGCCTTTCACACCCGCGGAGGGAAAACCCTTTTTGGCCTCGGCGAGGGGCAAGGCGAGAATGCCGTGGCCGACGCACTCGCCAGCCTGAAACTTTGCCCGTTGTTGCACACGCCGGAATTTTCGCGCAAGGCCGACCGCCTGCTCGTCAACATCCTGGGTGGCGCCGACCTGACTCTGCCCAAGGTCAAC
>JBKJRG010000089.1:0-5019 GCA_046594805.1 Opitutaceae bacterium
TGAAGGACAAGGGCGAGCTGAAGACGTATTTCCTAAAAGGACGAAAACCGGTTTTGTCCCCGCAGTTGGTCGGCCAGAGCGTGTGGTGAATTCATCCAAACCCGGTGCGTACCAGGATCAAAACCGGCCGTTCACTCCCGCCGTGACCGTCGTCCCGCCAAACAGCTTGAACTGCATCTGATCGGGGATGCCGCGGTAGGCCGCCTGCGGGGCGTTGGTCAGGTTGTTCACGTCGATCGAGAACGTGACCGCCGGACGCCACTGGTAACCGATGCCGGCATTGATGACCGTGCGCGAAAACAAATATCGATTTCGCGCCGGCGAGCCTTCGGTGAACTGGGTGATCGATTCGCCGGTGTAGTTGATAATCACGCGCGAGGTGAAGCCCCGGTGGCGCCAGAAAACGCTGACATTTCCCATGCGCGGGACGAAGCCCTCGACGTCGCGCCCTTCGCGCCGGCCGCGGCCGCCGTAGTCGCCGTGCGCTTCGAGCGTGCTGAGGTTGGCGGCGAGGCCGAGGCCCTTCAGCACGCCAGGTAGAAAGGTGAACTGCTGCTGGTAGCTAAGCTCCCAGCCCTGCACGTAGGCGGTGCCGGCGTTCGCGCTGGAGAGGCGGGTGAAGCCGCCGAAGTCGCCCTCGTAGCCGTTGTCCGGGCCGGTGCCGATCGTGCCGCTGGCGATGCCGCGCACGATGAAATCGCGGATGTTCTTGTGGAACCACCCGACGGACACGCTGCCGACCGGTTCGAAATAATACTCGACCGACGCATCCCAGTTCCGGGCGGACTGTGGGAGCAGCGCGGGATTGTTCACGGTGAGCGTTCGCTGGGCTTCGTCGATCGTTTCGTTGGGCAGGAGGCTCGTCATCGGCGGGCGGCCGAAGCTCGTGGACCAGCTCAGGCGCGCCTTCCAGTTGGCCGAAATGTCCTGCGTGAGGTGCACGCTGGGGAAAGATTTGGTGTAGCTGCCGCGCAGCTCGCGACGGGTGTTGGCATAGTCCCGCGTGGCCGAGCCGATCGGATCGGCCGCTTGTTGCGCGGCCGTGCTGGGCACACGCGCGCGGACCCAGCCCCAGCTGTTGGTCTCGGTGTCCTCAACGCGCACACCGGCGAGAAAGCCCGTGTTCCCGACGCGGCCCTGCGCCATCGCGTAGCCGGCGGTGACGGCCTCGGTCACCCGGCGCGTGCCGGTGAAGCGCTGCATCTGGCCCCAGTAACGGTCCTCGCTCCAGAGCGCGGGCTCGATCGGGTTGCGGTCGCGGAAAAACTGGGAGGCATACCAGAACGGAATGATGAGGCCGGTCTTCGTGCCGTTGGCATTGCGGATCGAGGGGTTGGACGGCAGCGTCGTGCCCAAGTAGCTCCAGCGGCGATGGCGGTTGTAGTCGTGGGCGAACTGCTCGCGCCAGTGCACGCCCGTCTTGAAGAAAGTGCGCAGCGACGGCACATCGAGCTTCAGGTTGCCACGCGCCTCGCGCACCTCGTGGTCGTTGTCGACGTTGTTGTTTTGAAAGAAGCCGTTAAGCCGGTAACTTTCCGGCCGGGTGATGTCGGCCCCGGCGGTCTGGGTGAAGCGCGGATAGAGGTCGGACTGCGTGCGATCGAGGATCCAGCCGAGATTGTTGACGCGCATCGTGAACTGGCCGCCGTCATTGCCGAAGCCGTTGTTGATATGGGTGGCGCTGTACATCCCGCCATAGTCGAGCTTGAAGCGGCCCCATTCGTGCTCGGCGCCGAGGTCGAAGTTGCGCGTGCGCAGGAAGAAGTTGTTCGGGCCCTGCGTGAGGACGTCGAAGTTGGAGGCGGTGGACTGGCGCACCTGGGTGATCCGATCCGTGTAACCGGGCAGGATGCCGGCGGTGCCCGTGGTGCCGACGACCTGGTTGGTGAACGCGCGGGTAGTGAAGCGCAGTTTGCCCATTTCGTTCGCGTCGTTGTAAATCGAGTTGAACGCGATCTTGGTGTGGGCGGAGAGCCGGTATTCCGCCTTCACGTTCACGCTGGCCTGCTTCCGATTGTTGTATTGGTCGAAGGTGTTGTAGTCCCAGAGAAACGCGGGCGGCGTGGTGGTGTTCTGAAAGTCACGCGTGGTGCTGTGCGCGGCGCCGACGTTTTCACTGTAGAACGTGTTGACCGCGATGCCGAGGTTGCGGCTGCCACCGGCGACATCGAAGACTTCCCACCAGCCGACATTCAGCAGCGGGTGGCTGCGGTGCGGCTCGCGCAGCGGGATCTGATCGGTGAACGACGGCGCCCAGCGGACGGCGAGATTGTAGGTGACGCGGCGCCGCTCCTTCATGCTGAGGGGCGAGCGGCTCTTCAGATTGATGGTGCCGCCCAGGGAATCCGCGCCCTTGTCGGGCGTGTGTCCCTTGATGAGTTCGAGACCCTCGAACATCGCACCGGTCAGGTTGTTGATCCGGCCCTGGCGGGCCATCGCGCCCTGCGTCGAGAGCATCGCGCCGTCGAGCGTGATGTTGTTCAGCGTCGGGCCCATGCCGCGAACCGTGAAACCATCGATGCCGTTCTCGAGATTAAGTGAGGACGTCACCCCGGGCAGCATGATCGCCAGCTCACTGGCGCTCATGTTCGGGAGATTCCCGTAGGAATCCATCGCGACGACATTCTTGGTGTTGGGCGCATTGCGCTGCGCAGTAATCGCCGCCGCGCCGCCCTCGCGCTCGCCTGCCACCTTGAAGGCCTCCAGCTTGTAGACGCCAGTGGTCAGCTCGAAATCGCGCTTCGCCGTTTGCCCCGTGGCCACGTTCACCTCGTGTTTCACCGGATCGAGACCGGTGTAGGTGGCAACCACCGCGTGGATGCCGGCCGGCAAATCGGAGAACGTGTAGCGACCGGTGGAGTCGGTGAACGCCGTTAGCCCGAGGCCGGGCAGGGTCACGCGGACGCCCTCGAGCAAATCGCCCGTGCCCGCATTGCTGACCACGCCGGAGAGTTGACCGCCGGCGGCCGCGGCTCGCAAACCGGCCGGAAGGAAAATCGCGCAAGCCAGAGCAAAGGCGAAAATGGCCACGCGGCCCAGCGCGAGACAACAGGACCGATAACGAAAGCGGACTGATTTCATGGAAAGCAGAATGGGGCTTCGCCCGTCGCGAGCAAAGGCCCGAGTTCTGGACTCCGCTTCTAGCTTCTATTTGCAAAACGCTCAATCCCGTAGCCACGAGTGTGAGCGAGTGGAGGATTGGATGACCAAACCTGACTCCCCCTTTTGCCAGAACTCGATCTTCGACACAGAGGTCACGGAGCCGAGCCCACAGAGGTCACGGAGCAAGGCAAAGGCAGGGCTCGGAGGATCGAACTCTGTGACACTCTGGTCCCCCTCCGTGCCCTCTGTGACGAGGCTCGAGGATTGGTCTAACCAAAGCGGTTATGCTCGATACGATCGGACAGAATTCCGAGCTGAGCGTTTCACCCCGACCCAAAACTCAAAACCCAGAACCCAAAACCCGTGCAGGCGCCGGGACCGGCACCGCGGCCGCTCCGAGCTGCTTCGCGATGCTGTCGATCGCGCTCATCGGCACGACGAGTCGCCATCGGCCGTCGGCACGGTGCAGCGATAAATACGCCGATACGGTTTTGCTGTTGGGCGCCGCCATCGGTGGCGCTTTGTCCCGCGGGCCGCTCGCCTCCACCGAAGGCGAAGGGGATGGCACGCCCGGGTCAGGTTGTTTCACGAACACGCAGGCCACCACGTCGTCCTGGCCGGTCTGGTTTTGCCATACCAGTTGCGCATCGCCGAGCGGGATCGCCTGGGTCGTGAAGGCCGCGATAAGGTGCTCGGCGCTCGCATACATCGCCCGCGCATTAGGCGGCAAACGTGCGAGGATCGCTCCGGCCTTTGCCCGCACCGCCTCGTCCAGCTGCAGCAGGTTTTTCAGGGCTTCAATATGGCCCCCCGCGGCCGCCCACAGCGCCGTTTCCACCGTGGCCATCGGTGTGGCCTGCCCCCGATTTTCCCACGCGGCGAGCGGTAGCCATTCGCCGAGGATGAGCGGCGACGCCGCGGACCGCTGCGCCGCGGCCTCCGCAGGGGACGGTTTTGCTTTCGCTCCCGCAACCGCAGCGGCACTCTCGTCGATTCTCCGCTGGTCCGCGGCGCCCTGCAAACGCTGCAACCGTTCGCGTTCGCGGAGCAGTGACGCGCTCTCTGCGCTGTCCTGTCGCGCCAATTCGATCTGCGCGCGCAAAACGGAGTTCATCTGATGCTCGCGGGCCCACCAAACGACGACGGCGACGAGCGAAGCGATGAAGCAGAGGGATCGCATGGGTCAGAACCACGAGAAGCCGAATTTCCCGTCGGGGGCCGCGTTGCTCTCCACCGTCACGTGATTGGGCTGCGCTTTTCGGATTTCATCGATCACGTAGGCCAACGCCGAGAAACTCGTGCCCATGCCCTGGACCACGATGCGCGCCTCGGGGTCGGCGGTCGCGGGCAAAGCGCTCAAACGCGCCATGAAGTCCCGCAACTTCACTCCCTCCCCATTCCACGTGATCGTACCTTGCGGAGAAACGGTCACCTGCGCGCTGACCGCCCGCGGGGGCGTGGGCAGGTCGGCGACCGCCGCGCGCACCGCAGAGACGGAATCCACCGGTTGCGGCCGAGGAATTGCCGTTGCCGCAAGATCGCGAGCCAACCGGTCGTTCTCCTTGCGCAACGCCGTCGTCTCGCGACTCTCCACTCCATGGTGAGCGAGTTCCCGGCGCAGCTCGTCCTGCGAGCGACGTTGCGTGCCGATGAGCAGTCCTCCCACCAGCCACACTGCGGCGGCGGGCAGGAGCGCGCCCGCCCAGGTGGCGACGATCGACCCGGCCGCGGGAACCGACCCTTGGGCGATGGCGTGCGCTGCCACCCTCACGGTCAACGGTGCGGGCGCCGTGCCCGCGGCGATGCCGGCGAGTGCCACGCCCAGTGCAGCGGACGTCGAGGTTACACCCCGACGCGCCAACAGCGCGCGCAGTTTTTCCAACGCGCGATCGACGCGCTTGCGCGCGGCCTCCTCGG
>JBKJRG010000316.1:0-3809 GCA_046594805.1 Opitutaceae bacterium
TTGCAGCGGCTCGTGGCTGCATTGGAAGCGTCTCCTCTCCCGGGCATGGCCGGCACCAGCGGGTCGGCGCTCTTCCCGCCGGTTATCCAGGTCACCACTCCGAGCTTGTCTCAAACAACACTGCCCGAAGCGCCGCCCCCGGTCCCCGCACCGGTGCCGGCCCCTCTCACCACCGCCAGGCCGCAACCGCCCGCGTCGGCCCTCCCGCCACTGCTGCCGCCCGTGATGATCCCGGGCGTACAGCTGCCGCAATTGGTGGCCCCGGCTCCAATCCTGGTGTTGTTGCTGCCACATACGCCGACGGGTCCGGACGCCTGGCTTTGGTTCGCGGCCGTGGGGGCTTGGGCGGCACCGTTGTGGTTGACCGCGTCCCGCTCGCGCCAGGAAAATCTCTCGGCAGTCGAGTGGCGTGGAGCGTTGCTGGCCGTGCACGTGGTGCTCGCGACGGGCTTGCTGTTGCTCGCACTGATGGAAAACCTGAAAGGGGAGGCGCGCCTCGTCGGACTCGTCGTCGCGGCCGGGGCTACGCTGGTGATCGCGTGGCGCGCGCGCTTGGGCGCTGCGCTGGAAGCGTCGTGGCTGATGTGGTGCGCCGTGCTTGCCCTGGGGTTGCAAGCGGGGGCAAACGCCACCGCTTGGATGGCCGCCGGAGTAGCCTGGCTTCCGGCAATCCTGCTCGCGCGGATCCGGGGATTTCAGCCGTTGCGCGCGACCCCGCCATCGTGGCGGGCTCGCGCGGATGCGGTCCAGGTCGCGCTGGCGGCGGCGTTCGGCGGGTGCCTGGCCCTCGAATACGCCGGCTCGCGGCGCTTGGTGGCCTTTGCCGTCGTCATCGGGACCGCGTTTGCGGTTTGGCGTGTCGCCCGGGTCTCCGCCGCGCGCCCCGCGGTGGTGGCACTGGCCGCCGCCGCGTGGTTTTCGGCGGTCGTGTTTTCGCTGGGCGAGGGCGTCTTCGGCTGGGGCGGAGCGCTGGCGTCCGTGCTCGGTACCGCGGCGCTCGTGCTGGGACTGCCCTTCCTGATGGAGCACGACTGCGATCCGATCCAGCGCACGCGGGTGCGCTGGCCCGCCGCCGCCGCCGGCCTCGGCCTCGCGTTTCTCGTGCTCCTCGTGCAGCGGGATGAGGTGGCGCCGTATGCGACGGTGGGTTGCGGGCTGGCGGCGGTCGGCACGTTCCTGGCCGGGCTGGTGGCGCGCTCCCGGCCCCATCGGCTGTGCGGGCTGGCCGGACTCGCCCTCTGCGTGCCGCGCGCGTTTCTGGTCGATCTGAATTCGACGCTCCACCGCATCGTAGCATTTGTGGCGCTCGGGGTGGTGCTGCTCTGGGTGGGTTTTTCCTATCATCGTTTCCGACACTTGATCGTGGAGGAGGATAAAAAGCTTTGAACCCCACGCGCGTCGGCCCGCATAACCTTTCCGCGCTCATGACCAGACCCCTTTTTCGCCGGCGCTCCTACCTGTCGTGGTACCTCGAGCTCTTCGCCCGACTGCTTGCCTATCTGTTGTACCGGGTGCGCACCACGGGCGCCGAACGATTCCCGGCGCAGGGTGGCGTCCTCCTGATCGCGAATCATATTTCGTATGTGGACGTCGTGGTGCTGCAACTGGCCTGCCCGCGGCCCATCCGGTTCGTGGGTTACAAGGGCCTGCGGCGAAACCCGTTTTTCAACTGGTGCTTCGAGGTCAGCGGCTGCATCGGCGTTTCCAATCGCCAACCGATTGAAGGCATGCGCGCCGCGGTGCGGGCGCTGCAACGAGGTGAGGTCGTGCTGGTGTTCCCGGAAGGGCATATTTCGCGCACCGGGCAGCTGATGCAAATCAAGAAGGGATTCGAGTTGATGGCCCGCACCGCGCAGGTCCCGGTGATTGCGGCGGCGGTGGATGGGCTTTGGGGTTCGGTGTTTTCGTTCGCGGGGCACAAGTATCTGTGGAAACCGCCGCGCGTGATGCCGACGCATGCCTTCGTGGCGTTTGGCTCGCCGACGCCGCCGGGACGGGTTTCCAGCGCATGGGCCCGGCGCGAGCTTCTCGACCTGGGCGAGGTGTCTTTCAATGAGCGGCCGGTCCTGCAACGCCATCTGGGCCGCGAATGTGTTCGCTCGCTCACGAAGCATCCCTCGCGTCCGTTCCTCACAGATCGCACGGTTGGGCGGCGCACCCTGAGCTGCGCCCAGCTTTATGCCGCGGCGGCGGTGTTCTCGCGGCGCGTGCGCACCACGATTCCCGAGCAGCGGGTGGGCATCGTGCTGCCGCCCGGCTTGGGCGCTTTTATCGCCAACCTGGGTGTGCTGTGCGCGGGCAAGGTGCCGGTGAACCTGAACTTCACGTCGGGGCGCGCGGCGCTGGAGACGACGCTGCGCATCGCGGGGATAAAGACCGTGATTTCGGCCGACGCGGTCCGGGCGAAGGTCCCGAATTTTCCGTGGCCCGAACGCACGCTCGACCTCGGCGCCGAGATGACCGCGGCGGGCGGCAAGCGCGCGCTGCTGCCGTGGCTGGCTGCGGCGTGGCTGTTGCCCAACCAATGGTGCGCCGGGCTCCTCGGCATCCCAAAACGCGGCGATCGCGCGGAAGCGGGCCTCCTGTTCACCAGCGGCAGCTCCGGCGAGCCCAAGGGCGTCGTCCTGAGCCACCGCAACGTCCTCGCCAACTGCACGCAGATTTCGTCGCTCTCGATTTTGCCGGAAACCTGTTCGCTCCTGGGCTGCCTGCCGGTGTTTCACAGCTTTGGTTTCACCGTCACCCTCTGGTACCCGATGCTGCGCGGCTGCCAAATCGTAACCGTACCGAGCCCGCTCGACACCCGCAAAATCATCGACGCCATCCACCAGGAAAAAGCCACCGTGCTCCTCGGCGCACCGACTTTCATCCGCCCGATCCTCAAGAAGGCGGCGTCGCGCGAGCTCCGCTCGCTCGACCTGATTGTGACGGGCGCGGAAAAGCTGCCGGACGATCTCTACCAGTCATTCCTCGAGACGTTCCACATCGAAATCCTGCAGGGCTACGGGCTGACCGAAACCACGCCAGCGGCCAACATCAACCAGCCGCACCCCCCGGTCATCCTCTCGACCAACGAGCCGCAGGTCGGCAAGCGCGTCGGCACCGTCGGCCGGATGATGCCGGGCATGACCGCGCGCATTGTCGATGCGGACACCGGCGAGGAGCTGCCGCTGACCGAAAAGGGGATCGTGTTGTTCAAAGGCGCCAACGTCTTCAGCGGCTACCTGGACGATCCGGAGAAAACGGCGGCAGCGTTTCGGGACGGCTGGTTCGTGACCGGCGACTTGGGCCGGTTCGACGACGAGGGGTTTTTGCGCATCGAGGGGCGACTGACGCGGTTTTCCAAAATTGGCGGCGAGATGATCCCGCATGGGACCGTGGAGCAGAAGATCATCGAGGTGTTCGGCTGGGAACAGTCGGAGAGCCCGGCCGTGTTCGTGGTCGGCATCCCGGATGCGACCAAGGGCGAGGCGCTGGTGTTGCTGACCACGCGGGAGGTTACGCCGGAGATCCTGCGCGCGCGGCTGGGGGAAGCCGGGCTGCCTAATCTCTGGATTCCCCGCCAGATCAAGCGCGTTGACAAGATCCCGATGCTGGGGACGGGGAAGACCGATTTGAAAGGGTGCCGCGAACTGGCGCTCGCCAGTTTTTCGGGCCAGGCGCAGAACTAGCGCGGGGGTTGCTCGTGGCCGGCAGAAAAACATGAGGATCGACTGCCACGTGCACGTCGTCGGCAACGGCACCGGAGGCACCGGGTGCTGGTACCGGCCGCGGGGGGTGACCCGCTTCGGGGCGCCATTCATGGTGCG
>JBKJRG010000418.1:0-7409 GCA_046594805.1 Opitutaceae bacterium
GTTTCCCAACCGCCGAAAATAAGAGCGATCACCCTTCGACACCTTTTCGGAATCCATTTGGGCGCTTGGGAAAGCGCCCCTCCGTACGAGGACCCTTGGAGTGCTTGGGAAGCCCACGCCGCCTGATAGATGCGCCCTACGGGCGGTGGCGCATCTCGCGGTTGGCGGTCGTCCAACGTGGCACGCCCGTGCCGCCCATGTTACGACCCAAACCCCGGCAGGAAAATGCCGCTGCCGGGCCCTAACGGCCACCGGGCTAAGGTCCACAGGACCAGCAGCAGCGTCCAGCCCAGGAAAAAACAAATCGAATACGGCAGCATGAGCGCAACCATGGTGCCAATCCCGGTCTTCGGCTCGCAGCGTTGCGCGAACATCAGCACCAGCGGGAAGTTCGAAGCGAGCGGCGTGACCACATTCATCACACTGTCGCCCACGCGGTAGGCCGCCTGGGTCACTTCGGGCGTGTAGCCCAGCAGCATGAACATGGGGATGAAGACCGGCGCAAGAATCGCCCACTTCGCCGAGGCGGAGCCGAGGAAGATGTCGGTGCTGGCGGTCAGCACGACCAGTCCGATCAGCAACGGTACTGGCCCGAGTTCCAGCGCCTTCAAGGCGGCGGCGCCTTTGACCGCGAGGATCACGCCGACGTTGGACCAGGCGAAGAAATTCACGAATTGGGCGATGAAGAACACGACCACCAGATAGGGAGCCGCCAGCTCCATCGTCTTCTGCATCCCCTGATAGACATCGGTGTCCCGCCGAATCGTGCCGGCGGCGATGCCGTAGGCCAGCGCCGGGAAAAGGCCGAAGACAAAAATGAAGAACACCAGGCCCCGGATAAAATACGAGTGGATGAACCCCGGCTTGGCGGGGTCCTGCAACACCCCGTTCGCCGGCAGCAATCCGGCCAGCACCAGGGCGGCGAGCACGATGAAAACCGCCAGGGCCCAGCGCAGCCCGCGTCGCTCCCGCGGGCCCAGCGGATGCAGGGTTTCCGGCTGCATCGCGCCGCGGTAGGGACCGAGGCGCGGCTCGACCAGCCGCTCGGTTACGAGCGCGCCAATAACCGTGATGAGGAAGACCGATGTCCCCAGGAAATAATAGTTGGCCATCGCGTTGACCGTGTAGGCGCGGTCCAGCAGCCGCGCCGCCTCCTGCGTGAACCCGGCCAGCACCACGTCGCTCGTGGAGAGCAGCAGGTTGGCGGCGAAGCCCCCGGACACGCCGGAAAACGCCGCCGCCAGCCCGGCCAGCGGATGCCGCCCCACCGCGAGGAACAGCGCCATGCTCAAGGGCAGCAACAGCACGTAGCCGATGTCGCCCGCGGTGTGCGACATCGCGCCGCACCACACGACGACCCAGGTCAGCAGCCCGCGCGGGGTCGCATGCACCATCAGCCGCAGGCAGGCGCCGAGCAGCCCGCTGTGTTCGGCCAGCGACAACCCGAGGAGGCAGACCAGCACTGGCCCGAGCGGCGCAAAGTTCACGAAATTCGGCAGCAACCCGACCGTTATCCGGCGCAGGCCGTCGATCGATAGCAGGTTGGTGGCGCCGAGGTTCTCATGCGTCACCGGATGCTGCACGCTTACGCCCGCATGGTGCAGCAGCCACGAGACCACCAACATGAGCCCGCAGAGGATGACGAAGAGCGATGCCGGGTGCGGGAGCAGATTCCCGATCCGTTCGATGCGGTTGAGCGTGCGCTGGAAAAATCTCCCCTCGCCGGCCGCCGAAGGTGGGGCCGCGGGGCTCAGGCGACGACCCCCCGGCTCATTTCCGCCCGCGCCCGCTCGGCGACCGCGCGGCCGAAATGCGCGAGACCCTCGCGCAAAGCATCGAAGCGGTCGTGGCGTTCATAAGTCGCCTCGTCGAGGTAAAGCGCCCGGTTGATTTCGATTTGCACACTGTAGCGGCGCTGCGCTGGCTGGCCGTGAGCCCGCACAATGTCGGCGCCGCGGTACGGATCGTTGATCTTCACGCGATAGCCGAGCCCCTCGAAAAAGGCCGCGACCCACGCGGTGAACGCCGGCACCGCCGTCGTGCCTTCGCGGTCGCCGATCGCAAAGTCCGGACGCGCGGTGCCGCGATCCCGGTTCATGGCGTTCCCGCGCGATTTCATGGAGTGGCAGTTGAAGTGCCACACAAACCCGTGCTCCCGGTGCGCCCGGTCGATCGCGTCCGCGAGCGCCCGGCGATACGGGGCGTAGCAGCCGTCGATCCGGGCGCGCACTTCCGCGACGCTCAACCGCCGGGCGTACATCGGGACACCGGGCAAGGCAAAGCGGCGAATCAAACCCATGCCGCGACGCGAGTGCTCGCTCAACTCCACGGGACCGGGCCAGGCGGTCGCCAGCAACTCCGGATCGATGTCATTGACCGCGCGATTCGCATCGATGTAGGCCCGTGGAAAACGCGCGGCCAGTAACGTCGCCCCGCTCGCCGGCACGTCGCCGAAGAGTTCATCGACATAGGCGTCCCACGTCGTGCGAATCGCCGATGGCGTGGCCGCCGGCACGAAATCCGGCGGATATTCGATCGCACTGTGCGGCGAATCGAACACCACAGGCAGGGCGCCCTCGCGAGGAGTCACGATCGCGAACGGGGCGGCGGGGGGAAGGTGGGGCATCGCTAAGCCGTTTCCATTCGATCAAGATACCTGAATTTGCCCACGGAACACACTGAACACACGGAAGAGAAACGGCATGTAGATGCGTGCGTCGGACTGGAAGGGCGAACCGGTTGGCGAATGAGGTTCATCCCAGCCAATCAGGTGCAATCTATTCATTCCGTGTGTTCGGTGTATTCCGTGGGCAATTCTCTTCTGAATTTTTGGCTAAGCGGCGCCGCGCAGCCGTCGCCGCGAGCAGGCCTGCAACGGGGTGGTCAGAAGTGTTTCGTCAGTTCGAGGCTGAACGCCCGGCCACGCGGGTCGCCAACACCGCGGAGATAGCCATCCGAATCGGAACTCGCACCCAGGCCAAACGGCGGCTCGCGATCGAATACATTGTTCACGCCCAGGCGCACGGACGACTGGCCGAGCAGGCCCGGACCACGAAAATACCGCGTCACGCTCAGGTTGGTCAGCCACGATTGATCGACGATGAGAAAACCGGCGCTCGAAACGCCGGAGCCGGCAAAGCCCGTCGTGCGCACAAAGGTGTCCTGGGTCCGCCCGGTGTATTGCGTGAAGAGTCCGGCCGCCCAGTCGCCCTGCTTCCACTGCAAGGTAAACGATCCCTTCCAGGGCGTGTTGCCCTCGCGCCAGCTCAAATCGGACACCGCCGAGGCAGCGTTCAACTGCTCGTCGAAACGGCGCAGATACGCTGCCTCGAGTGTCGCGTGAAACACCCCGAGCTCCGTCCTGGGCGTGCGATAACCGAGGAGAAAGTCGAGCCCGCCGAGCGTGCGCTTCGAGGCATTCAGGTAGGATTCGGCGAGCGCGCGAATCGTGCCGACCGGGGCGCGTTGTTGCGCGCGCGGTTTGCCAGCGTTGAAGACGGCGAACGCATCGCGGTCCGCCGGCGTGACGGGGTTGCGCAGCACGTTCGGGTGACCGGCGGTCGCGAGGTTCACTTGCTCGACCGCCGTCGATTGGCCGGCAGCATTCGCGGCGGCCAGCAGCGCCGTGTCCTGCGCGATGATGTCGGGTGCATCGAGCCGGGTGAGCGCGTCGCGCTGCTCCAGCTTCCACCAGTCCAGTCCAAGGGAAAAACCCTTCAGGCCCGGTGGCTCGATCACGATCCCGGCCGTGTAGGTGTTCGACTCCTCAGGCTGGAGCGTCTTGTTGCCGCTCCGGAGTGAGATGCGACGCGCCGTCGTGCCGTCATCAGATGAGTTGGTGACGGCAAAACGATAGGCGTCGTTGACGCCCGTAATACTGCGCTGGGCCGCGCCTGAGAAAAGCGACGCGAGGTTGGGCGCGCGAAAGGCCTGGTTGAACGAGCCGCGCACCATCACCCACGGCAGCACGCGAGCCGAGACCCCGATCTTCGGCTTGGTCGTGCTGCCAAAATCGTCATAGCGCTCGAAACGCGCGGCTCCCGAAAGCTCCAGGGAGCGAAACCCCGCACTGCGGTCGTCCCGGAAGAGCGGCACGACGATTTCGGCAAACGCCGCGGCGATCTGGCGGCTGGCGTCGGTATTGTCGGATGGGCTCACCTGAATGTAATTGTTATCACCCACGAGGTTGGGGCGCAGTCCGAGCCGCTGGACATCCGCCGCCGTCAGCCGGCCAGACTCGGCATCGCGGAAATCGACATACGTCTCACGTCGAAATTCGGTCCCCGTCGCGAGCCCGATCGCACCGGCTGGCAGCTCCCAGAGCTGGCCATTCACGCGGAGATCCCCCGAGGCGAGCGAGGTCTTGCCCTGCCGATAAAACGTGCCGCGCAGCGGCGCGAGGACCGAGTCGGCGTTCACAAACCGGGCACCCGAGGTGGTGAGCGCGCCGTTGGCCACGCTGAAGGTCGTCATGAAAGGGTTCAAGGCCGTCGCCGTCGTCGTGCGCGCCAGGGCGTCGCGCAGTTCGCTCTCCTTGATCGCGTTGGACTCCAGGTCGGTTGATTTCGCCTCGGAGTAAAGGGCAGCCGTCTCCCACTTCCAAGTCGACGAAAGCTCGCCGCGGAGTCCGGCCAGCGCACGCCAGTTGTCGGAGCGCACGTCGATCCGGCGCGCACCGAACTCGGGCAGCGTCACCCGCGTGAGCACGACATCGGACGGCGGGCCGGTGAGGCGCGGGGTGCCGTCGGCATTGGGGGCGCCGGTCGCGGCATAGAAGCGCGAGCCGAACGGATTGTAGGGATTGTCCGCGGTGATGACGATGTTGCTGTCGGCCGTCGCATCGACGCGCGAAGGCTCGCGCTCGTTGTGCGAATTGGCGCGGTAGTAGGTGAGGTCGGAGAAAAACGTGAGGCCGCCGCCCAGCTTCTGGTCGAGCGAAACGTAGAGGTTGTGGCGCTTCGTCGCTGGCAGGAGAAACCGAAAATCGTTCACGTTCAGGTAGTATTCGCCCACGGGCGAGTTGAGCGCCCGATTCGGTTCGGTCGCCTGCAGAGTGCGCGTCGCGGCGCCGGGCGCCGGGGGGACAAAGTAGAAGGTTCCGTTAGTCGCGACCTGGGCCGCGGTCACGCCCGCGGGGCGGGAGCCGGTGATGGCGCCGCTGGGGGCCACCGTGCCGCGTTGGAAGCGCCCGAAGAAGCCCCGGTCCGAGCGGAGATCCACCGTCAGGTCGGGGGTGGAGCCGTCCCACGGAGCGGGCGCGCGGGAGCGAAAATCGGCGTTCCGCGAGAAATCCCGCTGCGCGTGCCGAATGGCGTCGCGCCGGAAGTACTCGTAGCTGAAAACCAGGCTGGTCGCATTGCGATTGAAACTGAATCCGCCGGCGAGCGTGCCGCGATACTCGGTCCCGCCGCCGTGTTGCGTATCAGAGTAACGGGCACCGAGATCGAAGCCGGCGTAATCGCGGCGGAGGATGGTGTTGATGACCCCGGCGGTGGCGTCGGTGCCATAGATCGCCGACGCGCCGTCGCGCAGGACTTCCAGGCGGGCAATCGCGGCGCCCGGCAGGACGTTGACGTTGGTTGCCATGCTCGGCACGCCGCTGTTGCCCTCGGGCATTGAAATCGGGTGGGGCGCGAGCCGGCGGCCATTGAGCAGCACCAGCGTATTGCCGGAACCGAGACCACGCAGGCTTACCGTCGCGATGTCGCCGCGCGCGTCGGCGCCCGACGCCTGACTCTCGCTGATCGGGATGCGGCCCGCTTGCGGCAGCGTGGCGAGCAGTTCCATCGGCGTGGCAACTCCCCGGACCTTGATGTCTTCCGCGGTGAGCACGGTCACGGGCAGGGCCTTTTCCTGCTCGAGCCGCTGGAGGTACGAGCCGGTTACGGCAAAGCGCTCGAGCTTCACCGGCTCATCCGTCGCCGCCGACAGCGGCGAGGCGGGCGGGCTCTGCGCGAACATGGCCGCGGCCAGGAGCGGAGCCGGGGAAAACGAGACGCGGAGAAACCCGAAGCAGGGGGAGATCTTCAAGGAATGGAATGGGGTGAAGGAAAGTGGATTTCCGCCGTATCGCCGCGGATTTTGAACTGAGTGCCGTAGGGCGCGGAGAGTCGGGCGAGCCGGTCGAGGATCGCGCGGGCGGTCTTACCCGTCGCCAGCGAGGGGACGCCGCGAGTCTGATAGAATCGCGGCGAGGGCAACCCACCCTCGCCCTGCTCGTTCATCGTCACGGGTCGCAAGCGCAACGCGATGAGCCGGCCGGCGGCAAACTCCGCGTCGACCAGCACACTCTCCCAAATTTCCGGTTGGTAGTAACCGGGCGCAGTGATGGTGTGAAACACCAGGCCGCCCAGGTCGTAGAAAATCGGGCGACCGCGGTGGAGTTCGATGCCGTGCAGCATTGGAGCGCCGTGCGAGACGAAAACTGTCGCGCCGGCGTCGATGCAGGCGCGAGCGAAACGTTTCTTCCATTCCGGCGTCACCCGGTTGTCACTCTCCCAATAGTGATCGTGCTGATAGGCGATCACGACCTCCGCCGTGCCCGCGGCCAGCCGCAACGACGCGAAAACCCGGGCCGCATCCGTCGCATCCATCTCGCCGGATTTCTGGTCCACCTTCACTTCGTTCACCCCCGCGCGCTCGTCAGTCGCGGCGGCGCCCTCGGCGATTTTTCCCGAGGCAAAGGCCACCAGCGCCACCCGTCCCCGCGGCGTCACGATCACGGCGGGGGCGCTGGCCGCGGCGAGATTTGCTCCGGTGCCCGCAAAGATGAATCCACGCGCCCCGACCTCGTGGACCGTCGCGAGGATCCCCGGGGCCCCGAGGTCCCACGCATGATTGTTGCCGAGCGCGAGCAGGTTGAAGCCCCACTCTTTCAAGCAATCGATCACCTCGGGACCGGCGGCGTGAAAGAACTGCGTCTCGCGCGTCGGCCGGCCGGCGCCCACGTTGATCACGGTCTCGAGGTCCGTGAAAAGGACGTCCGGAGCCGCCGCGCGCAATGCCACCCGCATCGCCTCGAATTTTTCCGGCGCTACGCGGCGCAGGTCGTGCTTAATCAGCGCCTGCCCGGTGAAGGTCACCCGCAGCGCCCGTGATTCCGCGGCCCGGCTAATCCCAGCGAGCAGCGTGAGACCCGCGAGGGCGAGCAGCGCCGCCCCGCAGCAACGAGGGAGGGCGACGGCGAACGAGGGGGACTCGGAGTGCATCGGGGAGAGGGCAAGCGCCGCTGGCGCCCACGCTCAAAGGCAAGCGCTGCAACTTCGAGCACAATCCGCGTTATCGCGCCCGCCCTCCCACGGTCTTTCGTTTTGGCCGCGTAAATGTAGGCCAGCTCGCTTGCGAGCGCGGTTTGGCGCGCGCAAGCGCGCTGACCTACGGTAAAGGCGTTTGAACAGCCAAAACGAAAG
>JBKJRG010000852.1:0-2785 GCA_046594805.1 Opitutaceae bacterium
GGCGCGATGGGCCATGCGACCAGCTTGGACGCCGCCAGCGGAAAGGTGCTGTGGGCGCGGGATCTCGCGGCCGTGACCCCCCAGACGTTGATGCTGGCCTTGAAATCGGTCGCGAGATCCCGCGCCCACAGCACCTTTCCGCTGGCGGCGTCCAAGCTGGTCGCATGGCCCATCGCGCCCAGTGCGAACGCCCGCCCGTCGGCCACGGTGACGGCGGCACGCGGACCCAAGGCGTAGTCGATGTCACGATACACGCAGGGATACGCATGGGTCCACAGCGGCCGGCCCGTCGCCCGATCGAAGCACAGCACCCGCTCCTGTGGTGGCGAGTTCACGCGATCCATCAGCAAGACCCGATCGCCGGCCACGGTCGGCCCGCTGTAGCCCGGCCCGATGGCCGCGGTCCACGTCGGCTTCAGTTCCGCGCTGGCAAACGATTGGACGATGCCCGTTTCACGCCAGATCCCGTCGCGTTGCGGCCCGCGCCACTGGGGCCAGTCGTCGGCGCGGCTGACGGAGGCGGCAAGCCAGAGGAAGCCGAGGCAGAGCAACCGGGAGGCTAGGGGAGTAATGAGTGTCATTGTAGCTGGAGCTGGACTGCCCGCGAGCAGGGCACCAGCCCGGAATGCGCGCAAGCCTGCGTCCGAACTTCCCGTCTTGTTATGGAGGGGCGTAAGGCTAACGGTGGATTCGTCGCTCCGCGCCGGCCTCAGCCCCGTTACCCTTTTTATGAACGATCTCATCCGACCCCATTCTCCGGCTGCCGCGAGCCGCCGCCAGTTCCTCAAACAGGCTTCGACCGTCGGTGCCGTGACCGCGGCGATCAATGTGCTCGCGACCCCCGTCTACGGCCAGAACCAGGCGCCGTCGACCGGGCGCGTGATCGGAGCCAATGATCGATTGGTCGTTGCAGTCATCGGTCTCCAACGCGGCAAGGCCCACATTGGCGGCCATCTCGGGGTGAAGAACGTCGAGGTGGGGTATGTGTGCGATGTCGACGCCACCCGTGTCGCCGCCGGCCAGAAACTCGTCGAATCGAAGAAGCAGGCCCGCGCCGCCGAGGGCGTGGCTGATTTCCGCCGGCTGCTCGAGAAGAAGGACGTCGACGCCATCTCCATCGCGACACCGAACTACTGGCACGCGATCATGGCCATCATGGGCTGCGAGGCGGGCAAGCACGTCTACGTGGAGAAACCCGGCAGCCATAATCCCCATGAGGCCCAGGCGATGGTCGCCGCCGCTGCGAAATTCCAGCGCCAGGTCCAGATGGGCAACCAGCGGCGCAGTTATCCCGTCGTGCGCGAAGGGATCGCCCGGTTACAGGCCGGGGTCATTGGCCGCGTGTTGTACGCCCGCTGTTGGTACAACGCCGACCGGGTGGGGATCGGCCGCGGCCAGACGGCGCCGGTGCCGGCGCATCTCGATTACAACCTCTGGCAGGGGCCGTGTCCCGAGCGGCCTTACGTCGACAATCTCGTCCACTACAACTGGCACTGGCGTTGGAATTACGGCGGCGGCGAGCTGGCCAACAATGGAATTCACACGCTCGACCTCGCCCGCTGGGGGCTGGGCGCGGACTACCCGGTCAAGGTCTCGTTCCTTGGCGGCCGCTACCACTTCGTCGACGATCAGGAGACTCCCGATACCGGGTCGGCTGTTTTTGATTTCGGCGGGAGCGGTGCATCCTGGGACCAAAGCTCCTGTCATGCCCGCAAACATGAACCTCAGCCCGCGGTAGCCTTCTATGGTGACAAAGGGTCGCTGGTGATGAGCGGCGGCAACGACTACACCGTCTACGGCATGGACGGGAAAGAAACCGAGAAGAAGTCCGAAGGTCGCGGCAGCGACCTGCCGCATTTCCAGAATTTTGCGGACGCAATCCGGGAAGGGAAAAAGCTCAACTCACCGATCAGCGAAGGCCAGAAGAGCACCATGCTCTGCCACCTCGGCAACATCGCCCTGCGCACCAGCAGCGTGCTCAACGTCGATCCGAAATCCGGACGGATCCTCAACCACGCGGCCGCGATGAAACTTTGGAAACGCGAGTATCGCACGGGCTGGGCTCCCAAGGGGTTGAACGCTTAAGCCGAATCCCGGGGACCATGAGAACACCGCTCGCTCTTGGTTTCAGTCTCCTGCTCCCGCTGCCAGCCCCGTCCGCTCCGGCCCCGGCCGTGCGGCCAAATGTCCTCTTCATCGCGGTCGACGACCTGAACGACTGGGCCGGTTGTCTCGGCGGCCATCCGCAGGCGCACACGCCGAACCTGGATCGGCTGGCGGCCTCGGGCGTTTTGTTCACCAACGCGCATTGCCCCGCGCCGTGGTGCAATCCTTCGCGCACCGCCCTCCTCACCGGGCTGAAACCGGCGACGACCGGCGTGTATCATCACCAGCATGTCCCATGGCGCAATGCAGCCCTGCTCAAGGAGGCCGTCACGCTGCCGCAATATTTCCGGCAACACGGCTATGGCGTCACCGGCGCGGGGAAAATCTTTCACCACGACAACGCCGCGCAGTATCCGCGTTCCTGGGACAGCTACTGGCCGTCCCAGGAACACTGCATGCCCCGCGATATGCCGCCGACCGGTCCCCGGCCATTCTGCGGCGCAGTGATTCGCGACGGGCAGATCGACTGGGCGCCACTCGATCGCCCGAAGGAACAGATGGCGGACTGGCAGGTGGCCGAACACATCGTCGCCCAGTTGAAGCAACCACATGCAAAGCCGTTTTTTCTCGGCTGCGGATTCTTCCGTCCGCACATGCCGTGGTTCGCCCCCCGCGAGTA
>JBKJRG010000765.1:0-6356 GCA_046594805.1 Opitutaceae bacterium
AAGGCGTTCTTCAAGGACAAGGTCATTCCCGAGCCCGCGACTCTGTGGGACGATTATGCCACGCGTCCGACCGCGTTGCCCTCCAATCAGCAGACGGTCGCGCGGGATCTCACCCGCGGCGATCTCAAGCTCGAGCCGCCCGCCGATCTGGCCGGCCCGGCGCGCAACCAGTGGCTCCAGGTCAAGCCGATGGAGCTCGAGATCATGCAGCCGGACGGCACGAAGAAGAAACTCACCGGCGCCGAGCTGGTGCGCTGGAAGTACCAGCGTTACATGCAGGACTACGTGGCCTGCGTGCAGGGGGACGACGACAGCGTTGGGCAAGTTCTCGATTACCTCGACCGCACCGGCCTCGCGAAAAATACGGTCGTGATCTATTGCGCCGACAATGGCTGGTTTCTCGGCGACCTCGGACTTTACGACAAGCGGTTCATGTATGAGCCGGGTTTGCGCGTGCCGTTGGTGGCGCGCGGCCCGGGGATCAAGGCCGGTTCCGTCCCGTCGCAGTTCGTCGCCAACATCGACTATGCGCCCACGTTCCTCGCGCTCGCCGGCCTCCCAATCCCCGCGTCGATGCAGGGCCGCTCCCTCGTGCCGTTGTTGCGCGGCGAGTCGCCGGCCAACTGGCCGACCTCAATGTACTATCGTTACTATCACGCTCCCGGGCACCACAACACCGCCGGGCACCTCGGGGTGCGCACCGCCACGCACAAGCTGATCCACTACTGGAAGGAAAACGCCTATGAGATGTTCGATCTCACGCAGGATCCCGCCGAGCAGCACAATCTCCTTTTCACGGCAGCGGAGGCAAGACGGCCGGCGGTGGCCGCAAAGTTCGCGGAGCTGAAGGCCGAGATCGCGCGCCTCCAGAAATTGTACCAGGACGACGACCGGTATGCCGATCCCGCGACCTGGCCGGCGGGCAGCGCGGATGGTCCGTTTACGGACAAGAAGCCGCTCGGCAATAAGAGTGTAGCCGAGGCCATCGTCGCCGCCAGTCCGTAGTGCGCGGCGAAAATCTGCGCAGCGCGCTCGGCGCGCGTGATGCAGGCGATGTTCAAGATGAGCAAGCTCGACATCAAACGGCTGAAGAAGGCGGCGGCCGTCAGCGCTTGAAAGGTGAACTGTCATTCGATGCCTGGGGTAGGGCTGGCGCTTGTCGCCATGCCGTCGCACAGGCCGCGTGCGCAGACTTGGAGTTCTCTCCCGCGAATTCCGCGACGGCATGGCGACAAGCGCCAGCCCTACCAAACAGAACGGCATGCGGGCGACTGCACGCGCACGAATATGCGGCTGCCCGGGCCGGACGCCAACGGTTGGTCAGTCGAAGGCGGCGAGAAACTTGATCACGTTGGCGACGTGGTCATCGACCGTGATGCCGAGGTGTTCGCAGCCGGTGTAGATGGTGGCGCGATCCACTTTCGCGGCAAAGGCGGTGTCCTTGATCTTTTTCTTGATCGAGCTGGCTTTCATTTCGCCGTAGCGCACCGGATTCATCTTTCGGTAGGCATAAAATATCCCGCAAAGCTCATCGGTCGCGAGGAGGGCGGCGGCGAGCTTCGTGCGGGGCAGGGTGGTGAAGCCATTGTAGCCATGGGCGTGGGCTTCGACGGCGTGGATCAGTTCTTCGGGGTAGCCCCATTCCTTGAACCACTGCAGCGACTCACGCGGATGGGTGCCCGGATGTTTCTCGAAGTCGATGTCGTGCAGCAAACCCGTGACGAACCAGAGATGCGGATCCTCCTGGAAATGGCTGGCGTAACCTTCCAGCGCGGCCGCGACCATGCGGGCGTGATAACGCTGGTACTCGTCCTGGACGTGTTGTTCAAGCAGAGCGCGGGCTTCGTCCTTGGTGGGCAGGGGCATGGGGTCGTGGGCGAAGCGGTGAGGAGATTAAGCAGGAAGCCAGGTGTGCACCGAGAGACAGGAGGCAGGAGACAGGAGGCAGGGCAATTATAGTAGGAAAGATTCGGGGCTTTGAATCATGCTGCCGAGCATTCGGCCGACCTCACGTTTCCCCTCAAGAAGTTCGTTCATTTCCCCGGCGGTTAGATAGCCGTCCCGATGTGCAGACAGAACCCAGTGTTCAACTTCATGGTTTTCTCCATCTGCGTCGGTAAGCTTGCTGACGAAATGTGCCGGGTAGCGGCGTTTGCCCCATGACTCTGCAATATTCGATCCAACGGAACGAGACGCGCGTCGAATCTGATCCGTAAGTGAAAATCGTTCTTCCATCGGCCAGCGCTTGGAGAGAACGAAAATGCGACCGGCCAGTTCGAAGCTTTTCCTGAAAACGTTCAGTTCTGTAAAGTGCGTGACCATTTTGTCGCGCAGGCCAACTCGATTCCTGTCCCCTGTCTACCGTCTCCTGGCCTACGGCCGGCCCTCGGTGGAGACGCCGCGTGGATCGAAAATGTAGCCGATGCCATGCACGGTCCGGAAAGCGTCGAGGCTCAGGCCGTGGGCGTCGAAGAGGTCCCGCACTTTCACGATGTACTGGTCGAGCGAACGGCTCTTCACATCGGCGTGCATGCCCCAAACCGAATGAATCAGCGCCTTGCGCGTGATGACCTGGCCGGGATGCGCATCCAGGTACGCCAGGATGCCCAGCTCCTTCCGGCCTAGTTTCTGCGTCGCGCCACCGGGAAAGGAAATCTCCAACCGCTCCGGCGTGATGTGGGCACCGCAGAAATCGAAGGGCTGGTCGCTCACCTTGACGTTCTTGGTGACGTTCATGTCCGCATTGGATTCGGTGCGCCGGAGCACCGCGCGAATCCGCGCGACCAGTTCGTTGTAGCTGAAAGGCTTCGTCACGTAGTCATCGCCGCCCATTTCCAGCCCTTTCACCTTGCTCGTCTCCTCGATGTTGCCGGTCAGGAAAATCACCGGCACCGAGATGTCGGCCGCCTTCATTTCCTCCACCAGCGCGAAGCCAGTCTGGTCCGGGAGGTTGATATCCAGCAGCAGCAGGTTCGCGAAATTTTTCTTCAGGAACCGCATGGCGTGCTGGCCGCGGTTGCAAATCTGGCTGTTCATGCCCGCCCTTTCGAGGTGCATGGCAATCAACGTCGCAAGCTCCGCCTCATCCTCAACGATGACGATGAGTGGCTTGGGTTCGATCCGGGCGGGAGTGGGGAGGGACATGAACGCAGCGGGCGGGCTGATCACCGGTTTTACAATTGGCGGCTGAGATGTCAACCACCGCCCCGGGGTCGTTTCGGCCCAATGGAACTTGGGAAGAGGTGGTAGCCACGAGCGTGAGCGAGTGGACCGAGGGACATTTCAATCCCACTCGCTCACGCTCTTGGCTACCACGCGACGTCCCGCAGTCTTCAATCCGCGTAGACGAAGGCGTTCAGGTTGAACAGCGCCCGGCAAAGTTCGTTGAGCGGCGAGCGGGCAAGAAAACTCCCCGACAAATCACGCTCTGGCCCCGTGGGCGGACGCCCGAGGATGACTTGGTAAGCGAGCGTGATGCGTTCATCGGGGGAGTGCGCTTCGCGCGTGAGCCGCGCTGCCGTCTGCTCCGCCGCCGTGAGCACTTCCTCTGCATTCAACAACGTCAGCGACTGCGGCGCCGTCGTGCTGCGTTCGCGGCTGGGGCAACTCAGGTTGCTGTCGGGCGAATCGAACACCTCGAGGAACGGAAAGCGCAGGTTCCGGCGCGCAAAAATGTACAGGCTGCGCCGCGAATAATCGCGCGGGTTTTCGTTCGGCGTCCAGCCTTTCGCCCCTTGGAAAACCTCGGTCGGAATCGGTGGGAAAACGCCGGGACCGCCGAGCTTGGCATTCAACTGGCCGCTGATCGCGAGCAGGCTGTCGCGGATGACCTCACCTTCCAGCCGCAGCCGGTTCATGCGCGAGTAAAGTCGGTTTTCAGGATCGACGTTCGCCGCTGCGGGCGCCGCTGGCAGCGCGCTGGTCTGCCGATAGGTTGCCGAGAGCAGCATCACTTTGTGCATCTGCTTCACGCTCCACCCGCGCGCGACAAACTCCGAGGCCAGCCAGTCCAGCAATTCAGGATGAGTCGGTTTCTGGCCGTGGGTGCCGAAGTCGCTTGGGGTCGGTGCGAGACCGCGGCCGAAATGATGCTGCCAGATCCGGTTCACCATCACGCGGGCGGTCAGCGGGTGGCCGGAGCTCGCGAGCCACTCGGCCAGTGGCGTGCGATAGTGGCTGCGGCTTCCAGCCGCAGTAAAGCTCGTGAACACCGGCGCTACCTTGCCCTGCAACACCTGCGGAACCTGCGGCGCGACTTCCTCACCCGGCTGATTGTAGTCGCCGCGAAACAGCACGAACGTCTTGGCCGGTGGGCCGTTTTGTAGCGCCAGCGTGGCGGGCAGTGGCGTCGGCTTGGGAAACGGTTTCAGGGCGTCGAGCAATTCCTTGTGACGTTCGCGGTCAGGCTTGGTCATCGCGGCCAAGAGTTCCTTCGCCGTGATTTCCACCAGGGACGCGGTTTCCTGGATTTGGTTTTCCTGCTCGGTGGTGCGCTGTTCCTTCGCGGTCCGGTGCGCCGCCTGCGCCTCGGCGGACAGTTTCCCCAGCTTCGTTTCGTAGAGTTTCAGCCGATAGGGAGCTTCCAGCGTCGCGATTTGCTCCTGCTCCGTTTTTGTCTGCTCGTTGTAGCTGAGCATCGCCGCCTCGTGCCGCGTACGCTCCGCTGCGGTGGGCACCGGGAGGTCCTGCCGAAATTTCGTCGGCTCGAAAAACGCCCGGAACGCGTAGTAATCCCGCTGCGCGATGGGCTCGAACTTGTGGTCGTGACACCGCGCGCAACCGACCGTCAGGCCCATGAAGGCGAGGGCGGCCGTGTCCGTCATGTCATTGAGGGTGTTGTGCCGGCGCTGCACCTGATCGGCGGAATCAACCATGTCCGGCCCGAGCAGGTTGAAGGCGGTGGCGATCAGCGCGTCGGGCTCGGCGGGATACAACTCGTCGCCGGCGATCTGCTCGCGAATGAAGCGGTCGTACGGTTTGTCCTCGTTGAAGGAGTGGACGACATAGTCGCGGTAGCGCCACGCGTGGGCGCGGACGGCGTCGTGCTCGAAGCCATCGCTCTCGGCAAATCGCGCCAGATCGAGCCAATGCCGGCCCCACCGCTCGCCGTAGTGGGGGGAAGCGAGCAGCCGGTCGATGAGCTTTTCGTAGGCGTCAGCCGAGTCGTCGCGCAGGAAGGCCGCGCTCTCCGCCGGCGTCGGGGGCAAGCCAATCAGGTCCAGCGTCACGCGGCGCAGCAGCGTTTCGCGGCTGGCGGGAGCCGACGGCGCCAGGCCCTTGGATTCCAAGGCCGCGAGGATAAAGCGGTCGAGCGGAGTCTTGGGCCACGCGGAATTCTTGACGCCGGGCGGCTCGGGCCGGCGAACGGGTTGGAAGGCCCAATGCGCGCGGTCGGACGCGGTGATGGTGAACCCGCTCTTCGCGGCCGCCGGCGCCGCCTGCTTCAATGGCCGCGCGTACGGTGCGCCCGCGGCAATCCAGGCGGACAAACGCTGCACCGCTTCAGCGGGGAGCGGCTCCTCCTTGTGGGGCATGCCGGGCTCCTCGCGCTGGGCCACGAGCAAATAGAGCAGGCTCGCGTCCGGATTGCCGGGCTTCACCACGACGCCACTTTCTCCGCCCCGCAGGAGCGCCTCGCGCGTGGTGACATCCAACCCGGCCTTGGTTTTCTCACCGCCGTGACATTTCACGCAGTGCGTTTCGAGAATAGTGTGGGCGGGATCGGGGTGCCCGGGTGACGGCGCGGGCTGGGCCCACGCGGCGACTGTGGCGATGAAGGTGAGCGTTCCGTGCCGCAGCCATGGCCGGGCGTAGCGACGAGCGTGAGCGAGTGGAGGTTCGTCCACACGCTCGTGGCTACCCTTGGAGCAATTCCTAAATCGGATCATCTTGGGAATTTGATTCAAACCCCGCGATCAGAACGATCCCTTGACCCCAAATGACCAGAGCGACCCATAGGTGGTGCGCTGGCGGAACCGCGCGTGCTCCGGGGTGCTCGGGCCGTAGATTTGAGTGTCGTTGGTGGCATCGCCGACATTGCGCAAGTTCGCGAACACCGCGAACCGACGGGCAAGGTGGTACTCACCCTGGAGGTCGAGGAAAAGTTGTTTCGAGCCCCAGGTGTAGGTGCCGGGCTCGATGCTGCGACCGGTCAGCGATGACTGGCGGTTCCGGCCGCGGTAGTTCCAATTGGCGCGCAGGTTGAACTTTTCGCGAGTGAGGCTGATGCCCCAGTTGTAACTCCGCGGAACATAGCCGGCGAAGTTCGCCGTGGCATCGCCCGTGGCCCGCAGCGCGCTGGCATTGGCGAACACCTGGAGTCCCCGCGCCCAGCGGGGCAGGAAGGTCAGCGCCTG
>JBKJRG010000091.1:0-5870 GCA_046594805.1 Opitutaceae bacterium
AATCATGGATGCCCATGTCGATGAAAAGTCCGCCGCTGTTCTCCGGCCGCAGGTAGTCGACGCTCGGCCGCTCCTTGTCCTTCGACGTGGATTTGAAGACACAAGGTTTCCCGATCAGCCCCGCGTCGATTTTCTTTTTCGCCGCTGCGTAGCCCGCATCGAACCGCCGCATGAAGCCGAGCTGGAAAAACACGCCACTCTTCGTCACCGCCTGCTTCATCGCCTCCGCATCCTCGAGGGAGAGCGAGAGCGGCTTCTCGCAAAAAATCGCCTTGCCGGCCTTCGCGGCCGCGAGGACCACGTCCTTGTGCAGCTTGGTCGGCGTCATGACGACGACGGCATCGACTGCCCGGTCGTTGATCAGGTCGTTGAAATCGCCGTACGCCTTGGCGGCACCGTGCTCCACCCGCGCTTTTTCGGCCGCGTCGAGCCTCACATCCGAGACCGCATACAGGGTCGCGCCCGGCACCCGGGTGGCGAGATAACGTGCATAGGCGATGCCCATCCGGCCGGCGCCGACGAGGCCAATGTTGATTCGGGAGGTCATGGAAGAAATAGGATCGTTCGATTCGAAGTGACGCTGACGAAATGCTTAGCCGGATTCATTCAATCAAGATATCTGAATTTGCCCACGGAACACACTGAACACACGGAAGAGAAACGGCAGGTAGGTGCGTGCGTCGGACTGGCAGGGCGAACCGGTGGGTGAATGAGGTTCATCCCCGCCCAACAGGTGCAATCTATTCATTCCGTGTGTTCGGTGTGTTCCGTGGGCAGATGCTCTTCTGAATTGTTACGGCTTAGAAGGCGTCTCACTCATTTCACCAGCTCGATGGCAACGGGGGTGAAAGCCGGCACTTTTTCCCCGCGGAGAATCTTCACCGCGTACTCGACCGCGGTCGCACCCATCCGCGTCGGAAACTGCGCGACGGTCGCGCCCATCGTGCCTTTCTTAACCGCGGCGCGGGCCTCGGGCTGGGCATCGAAGCCGACCACGAGAATCTTGCCGGTTTTGCCGGCGGCCGCGATTGCCTCCATCGCGCCCAGCGCCATCAGGTCGCTGCACGCGAACAACCCCGTCACGCCCGGATTCGCCTGCAGGATATTCTGAAACACGTTGAAGCCCTGGTCGCGTTCCCAGTTGGCCGGCTGCGACGCGACGATTTTGATCCCGGGCGATTTCGCGATGACCTCGCGGAAGCCGCGCAGTCGCTCATCGCCGGTCTCGTGTCCCGGGATGCCTTCGAGCACGACCACGCTGCCCTTGCCGCCGAGTTTTTCCGCCATGAATGCGCCCGCCAGTTTACCGCCGTCGTAATTGTCCGAGCCGATGAACGTCGCGATTTTTCCGCCCGCGGCCGCGAGCGCTTTTTCGTCGGCGCGGGTGTCCACGATCACCACGGGGATGCCGGCCTTGTTGGCCTTCACGATCACCGGCACGATTTCGCGCGAACCGCTCGGCGTGATGCAGAGCGCGCTCACCTTTCGCTCGATCAGGTTCTCGATGATCTGCATCTGTCGCTCGACGTCGACCTCACGGTCCGCGGCCTGGACCAGCAGGGTGACGCCCGCTTTCTGGGCGGCTTCCTCCGCGCCCTTCTGCATTTCGATGAAGAAAGGATTGTTCAGGGTCTTCACGACGAGCGCGATGGTCGGTTTGCCGCCGGCGGCGCCGGACGTACCACCCGCGGCGGCAGTCGCGCCCGCGGCCGGTTTTTCGCCGCGGTTGCAACTGCTCAGGAGGGCGGCCGCGGCGGCGAGGGCGAGGAGTGGGGGGAAGCGGGTTTTCATGGGGTGGGAAATTCCAAACTGGCATCAATGTCAGGCGTAGGGGCGTCGCTTGTCGACGCCCGCATGCGGGAACGCGTGACGGTCTTCGCGGGCGTCGGCAAGCGACGCCCCTACGTTCAGGGGTGTGCGATTCTTTTTCATTTCTTCGGGCGCTTGAAGGCCATGTCCATCAGCACGGCCAGGATGATGACCGCGCCAATCACGACTTGCTGGATGAACGACGACACGCCGAGCAGGTTGAGCCCGTTGCGCAGGACGCCCATGATGAGCGCGCCGATCAGGGTGCCGAGCACACTCCCCTGCCCGCCCATCAAGCTGGTGCCGCCGATGACCGTCGCCGCGATCGCATCGAGCTCATAGTTGATTCCGGCGATCGGCTGGGCCGAGTTCAGCCGCGCGGTGAGCATGATCGACGCGAGCCCGCTCAGCAGCCCGCCCACGCCATAGACCATGGTCTTGTGGAAACGCACCGGCACACCGGAGAGCAGCGCGGCCTCCTCGTTGCCGCCGATGGCGAAAACATACCGGCCAAAACGCGTGCGCCGGAGAACGAAATGAGCGATCGCGTAGACCACGACCATGACGACCACCGGCATGGGGATGAACAGCAACTCGCCGGTCGCGAGCCAGCGAAAGCCCTCGTCGAATCCCGAGATCGGCCGGCCGTCGGTGAAGAGCAGCGCCGCGCCCCGCGCCACGCTCATCATGCCGAGCGTGGCAATGAACGGGGGCAGCCGTCCGAAGGTGATCAGCAGCCCGTTTAGAATACCGCAGCCGAGCCCCGTGCCGAGCCCGGCCAGCAACGCGAGGGGCAACGGCACCGCGCGCTGCAGCAGGCTCGCCATCACGACGCCGGAGAACGCGACCAGCGAACCCACCGACAGATCGATCCCGCCGCTGATGATCACGAAGGTCAGCCCGACCGCGATAATTGCGTTGATCGAAGTCTGCTGCGCGACGTTGAGCAGGTTGGAAACCGTCAGGAAGTGTGGCGTGAGAATCCACAGCACCGCGCACAGCCCGAACAATCCCGCCAGCGTCCCGAACTGCCGGGCATAATGGGCGATCCAGCTGCGGTGCGCGTGGCCCATGGGTCTCAGTTGCGGCCCAGCGCCGCCGCGAGCAGCTTTTCCTGCGTGGCCTCGCCGGCCGCGAACTCCCCGGCGATCCGCCCGCCGTGCATCACCAGGATCCGATCGCTCATGCCGAGGATTTCCGGAAGCTCCGAGGAAATCATCAGGACGGCTGCGCCCCGGGCCGCGAGCTGGTTGATCAACTGGTAGATCTCGACCTTGGCGCCGACATCGATCCCGCGGGTGGGCTCGTCGAAGATCAAGATGTCCGCCTCGGTGGTCAGCCATTTTCCCAGCACCACTTTCTGCTGGTTGCCTCCGCTCAGATGCAACACGCGCTGGTGCGGCCCGGGCGTCTTGATCCGCAGGCTGGCGATGCGATCCTGCGCCGCCGAGGCTTCACGCGCCGGCTGCATGAAGCCCAGCCGCGAAAACCGCGCGACGCTCGGCAGGCAGACATTCTCCTGCACCGAGAGGACCAGCACCAGCCCCTGGGCTTTGCGGTCCTCGGTCAGGAATCCGAGCCCGAGATCGATCGCCGCGCGCGGCGAGGTGATTTTTTTCTCCTCGCCCCGAATGAACACGCGCCCGCCATCGATCGGGTCGGCGCCGAAAATTGCCCGCGCCAGTTCCGTCCGGCCCGAGCCCATCAGCCCGGCGAGCCCCACCACCTCGCCCCGGCGCAGGGTGAAGCTGATATCGTGCAAGACTCCGCGGCGCTCAAGGTGCTCCACCCGCAACGCCTCGGCCCCGGGTGCCGCCTTCTGCTTGGGAAAGTGCTCGTGCAAGTCACGGCCCACCATCAGCCGCACCAGCTCCGCCATGGTGGTTTCGCCGATTTTCCGCGTGCCGACGTGCCGGCCGTCGCGCAGGACCGTCACCCGATCCCCGATGGCAAAAAGCTCCTCCATCCGGTGCGAGATGTACGCGATGGCCACGCCGCGCGTCTTCAGCCGGCCGATGGTGGCAAAGAGCTCGCGGATTTCCTGGTCGGTGAGCGCGGAGGTGGGCTCATCCATGATCAACACGCGGGCGTTCAGCGAGAGCGCCTTCGCCACCTCGACCATTTGCTGCTGCGCCACGCTCAAGCGGCTGACGATCGCGTCGGCCGCGATCGTGACCCCGAGATCGTTCAGCTGCCGCTGTCCGTCGCGCAACAGCCTCGCCTGATCAATCACGCCCGGGACCAGCGACGGCTCGCGGCCGAGGAAGATGTTCTCCGCCGCGCTCAGGTGCGGGACGAGGTTGAACTCCTGGTAAATGATCCCGATCCCGAGCGACTGCGCGTGACGCGGCCCCGCGATTTCCACCACGGCCCCATCGACCCGGACTTCACCCGCGTCGCGCGGCACCGCGCCGCTGATGATCTTCATCAAGGTGGATTTGCCGGCGCCGTTTTCGCCGAGCAGCACGTGGACTTCCCCCGCGTGCAAATCGAGATCAACGCCGTCGAGCGCCACCACGCCGGGGAACGCCTTGCGAATGCCGCGCAATGCGAGGACGGGAGAGGGCGCGCCGATGCTCATGCGGTGCGGCCACCGTGCGGTTGACGGTCACACGGCGGTTGGGAAACCGCTGCTCCGGAACGGCGGTTTCCCAACCGCCGATTCGCGATGCTCATCGCACTCCGATCGATTCCTCCCGCGAGACCTGGATTCGGCGGCGACATTGTATTCTCAGAACAACGCCCCCGCCTGCGCCATCGGCGGAGCCGGGAGGCCGAGAATGCGGGAGAGCGTCGGCGCCACGCCATCGAGCCCCACGCGCTGCGGATAAACGCCGGGCGGCACGCCGACGCCGAACCAGACCAGGGGAACATGCGTGTCGTAGTTGTAGGGCGAGCCGTGATTCGTGCCGGTCTTGCGATCGACCCAGAATGGTTTCGGGTGATAAATAATATCTGCCGAGCGCTCCCGGTGGAAGCTGCGCAAGGTGGCCGGCCCGTAGACGCCCGGCGCCTCGCCGGCCTCGAGCTGCGAACGCAGGTAGACCTCCTGCACAAAATCGATCGTGAGCAACGCGTCGCGCACCACTTTTTCGGCCGCGACGGCGGGCACCATTTTTTCGGGCAGCACGCCCACGGCAAACAAAAGGGCGGTCGCATCCGCCACGAGCCACCGGCGCCCGCCGCCCAGCGGTCCGAAGGCCTGATCGAGCGCGGCCTCGCAGACTTTCAGCAAGCGCGGAATATCGATGCGGCCGCCCGCGTCCACCTGCGGGTTCACCGCCTTGATTCGTTCGGGGATCGGCGGGATCCCGTGATCTCCCGTCAGGATGATGGTGCAGTTCTTCAGTCCGACGCGGGCGTCGAGAAATTTCAGGAAATCCGCGAGCAGGCGATCGGTCCGCAGCATCATGTCCATCACCTCGTGGCTGTCGGGCCCGTAATTGTGCCCGACCGTGTCGTTGGCGGAAAAACTCAACCCGAGCAGATCGGTGACGCCTCGTCGTCCGAGATTCTCGTTTTCGACCACGGCCTGCGCAAACTCGGCCAGCACCTCGCTCTTGAACGGCGAGCACTCGAAAGCATCGTAGAAAATCGGGCCGATTTTGTCCGCCCCGCCGTTGACGATTTTGGGGAAGGTCCGCGCCAGTCCCCACTCGCTGCTCTCCGCGGCGACATCATCGGCGCCCTGGATATTATTGTAGGCCTCCGCCGGCAGAATCCGATCCCATGTCCGCCCGAAGCAGGCCTCGGGCCGGCCGGCGTCATTGAACGCGCGGGCCCACGCCGGCAATTCGCGCAGGTAGTAGGTCGACGAAACCATCCGGCCCTTGTCCATCCAGTACGCGGCATCGCCGAGCTTGCCGGCGAGCAGGATGGCGGAGCGATCCTTGCTCGAGATGCCGATGACCTTGGCGCGACCGACGGTCGCCACTTTTAATTCGTCGCCGACCGTAGTCGCGCGGAATTTGCGTGGCGAGGCGCCGAGGCGCGGGTTGGTGCCGGGCAGCCGCACCGCGCCGGGGAGCGCTGCGGCCAGGCCCACCGGCTGAACGCTGTCG
>JBKJRG010000096.1:0-5911 GCA_046594805.1 Opitutaceae bacterium
TTATCCCGGCCGCTCCGACAAAGAGGGGACGCGCGCGAGTCAGCCGGTTAGTCGGAGAACGCGTCACCTCTTTGTCGGACCGGCCGCGATAAGCCGGTAGCGATCACCCACCGCATAATCGCGGGATAAGCCCGCTCCTCCATGGCCACGGCCTTAATCGTTTGTCCCCGCCGTCCGTCCTCTGTCGTCCGCCCTCTGTCCTCCGTCCTCCGTCCACCGCCCTCTGTCCTCCGTCCTCCGCCGTCGTCCTCATGGCAGCCGTGCCCGAAAAGCTCGCGGCGCTTCGGCATCTGCTGGCCGAGCGCTTTCCGACCGCGCCTCGCCCGGCGGGCCGCGTGCTGCCGACCGGAATTCCCGCGCTCGATGAGGTCGCGGGTGGCGTGCCACTGAGCGCCGTCACCGAAATCGTCTGCGCGGTGCCCAGCTGTGGGAGCCATCTCTTGCTCGGGCAACTGCTCGCCGCGACCCGCGCCACGCGCACCCGGGTCGCCCTCGTCGATAGCACGGATTCGTTCGATCCCTCCTCCTTCGCGGAGGATCTGCTCGCCCACCTGGTCTGGGTCCGCTGCGCCGGCACCGCCGCCGCGCTGCAGGCCGCCGATTTGCTCGCGCGCGATGCCAACTTGGGGTTGGTGCTGCTCGATCTCCGTCGCGCTCCCGAAGCCGAGCTTCGCCGCACGCCGGCGACGCAATGGTACCGCCTGCAACGCGCGGTCGAGCCCACCGATCTCGCACTGGTGGTGGAAACGCCGCGGCCTTCCGTCCCCAGCGCCCAGCTGCGGCTCGTGCTGGACACCGCGCACGACGCCTCCGCCCTCGATCACCCGCGCCCTTCCCTCACCCACCAACTTGCGCCGGCTCTCCAGCGGCAGCGACTCCAGGCCGCCGCGGCAGCGGGGTGAGTTCGGAGTTTGGAGTTTGGGGTTTGGAGTTGGAGTTCGCAGACCGACTCCAAACCCCGTTGGTGCGAATTGACCAACCCCAAACTCCAAACCCCAAACTCCAAACTATTCCGTCCGTGTTCTCCGTCCTCCACCTCCCCGACTTCGCCTTGCAGGCTGTGTTGCGGCTGGAGCCCGGTGCCTCGCTGCGTCCGGCAGCGCTGTTCGATCGCACCAAGAAAAAATCTGTCGCGCTCGCCGCCACTGCGCTGGCCCGCGCCGCCGGGGTCGAGCTGGGCATGACCGCGCCGCAGGCCATCGCCCGCTGCCCGGCCCTCGTCATCCGCACTCCGGCCGCCGCGGCCGAAGCCGAGGCGCGCGCCGCCCTGCTCGCCACCGCGCTCCGCGTTTCGCCCACCGTCGAGGATACCGCCCCCGGGGTTTGCACCATCGATCTCAAGGGCACGGACGCGAAGGCTTGGCTCGCGGCGCTCGAACTCGCCGTGCGTGATCTCGGCGCGCTGGGCCTATCGGTCGCCGCGGGCGTCGCGCGGACTCCCCTGCTCGCCCTGTATGCGGCGCGGGCGTGCCCGGCTGCCGGAAGTAGCGCAGGGGTCCCGCCTGCTTCGCGCCCGGATGCAGGCGGGACGCCTGCGCTACTCCAGCTCGCGGAACCGGCCGCGCCCTATTTTTCTTCGCCGCTCGTCCGCGTTATCACCGACGAAAAAACCTTCCTCGCGCCGCTGCCCCTCGCCACCGCCGACCCCACGCCGAGCCTCGCGGAAATCTTCACCCGCTGGGGCCTGCGCACGCTCGGGGAATTCAGCGCGCTGCCGCGTGACGAGATTGTCCGCCGGTTCGGTCGCGAGGGGCTGGATTTCTGGCACCGCGCGCAGGGCGGCGAACCCCGTCCGCTCCGGCCGGTGATCCCGGTTCAGGATTTTTGCGCCGCGCTCGAATGGGAGGAGGCGATCGAGACCCTCGAACCCCTGCTGTTTCTCCTCCGCCGTTTCATCGATCGACTCACGCTCGAGCTGCGCGGCGCGCAGTTTGTCGCCGCCGAGCTCGGCCTGGTGCTGCACCTCGACGACGGAAAAACCGCGGCGCGGAACTTCCGGCTGCCGGAGCCGACGGCCGACGCCGAGATCCTGTTTCGCACCGTGCACACGCACCTCGAATCGCTGCAGACCGATTCGCCCATCATCGGCCTCGAGTTGCGCGCGATTCCTGCCCGGCCGCTCATCCGCCAGCAGGGTCTTTTCGAAACCGGCCTGCGCGATCCGCACGGGTTTGCCGAAACGCTCGCCCGCGTCGTCGCCCTCGTCGGGAACGATCGCGTGGGCACACCGCAGCA
Organism: Opitutaceae bacterium; assembly: GCA_046594805.1. Taxonomy (GTDB): domain Bacteria; phylum Verrucomicrobiota; class Verrucomicrobiia; order Opitutales; family Opitutaceae; genus ER46. The sequence goes on from JBKJRG010000096.1 coordinate 2,236, forward strand.
CGAGGAAACTCACCGCCCCGACGCGGTGAAACTCGTCGCCCCCGCCCCCGTCATTCCGCCGCTGGCCACCCCGCCGCTGCGCCCGCCACTGGGATTGCCCCTGCGTCGTTTCCGGCCGCCGCTGCCCGCGAGACTGGAATTCACCCCTGAAGATCGGCGGCCGACCTTCCTGTGGACGGAACGCTTTCAAGGCTCGGTCGCCGCGCTGCGCGGCCCCTGGCGCAGCAACGGCGACTGGTGGCAGGCCGATCGCGCCTGGGCCCGGCTGGAGTACGACATCGCGCTCGCCGAAGGCGGCCTCTACCGGCTGCTCCTGATCGACGAGGCGTGGTTCATCGAAGGGGAGTACGATTAATTTATGATTTTTGATTTAGGATTGATGATTGGCGGAGGCCGACCTCCCCAGCCCAGTTCCCGCGAAAAATCATAAATGCCATGTACGCCGAGCTCCATGCCCGCAGCGCGTTCAGCTTTCTCCGCGGGGCCTCGAACCCAGAGGATCTCATCCGGCGTGCCGTCGAGGTGGAATTGCCCGCGCTCGCGCTGCTGGACCGCGATGGCGTCTATAGCGCGCCGCGGCTCTACGGCGCGGCGCAGGATCATGGGCTGCGTGCGCGCGTCGGCGCGGAAATCACGCTGGCGGATGGCACGGTTGTACCGCTCCTCGCCACCTCGCGCACCGGTTACCAGAATCTCTGCCAGCTCATCACCGAGGCGAAGCTCACGAAACGGGCTGACTTAAAGCACCGGCTGCCAGCCGGTGAATTTAAAGACGCTGCGGCTGGAAGCGGCCGCCACGCCGATCCCCGCGACCGCAAGCGACCGTGCTTCGCGACCTGGGACGAACTCGCCCGCTACTCCGATGGCCTGATCGCGCTGACCGGCGATGAAGAGGGTCCGCTGCGCCAGGCCTGGCGCACCGCGGGCAGTGAGGCCGCCACGGCGGTCCTCCAAAAACTCACGGGCATCTTTGGTTCCGACCGGCTTTATGTGGAGATTCAGCGTCACCGCATCCGCGGCGAGGAGCGCGAAATCAAATTCCTCGCCGATCTCGCCGCGGCCCACGGGCTGCCGCTGCTGGCCACCGGCGGCGTCAATTATGCCGTCCCGGCCCAGCGCGCGGTGGCGGATGTGTTCACCTGCCTGCGGCGGCACACCACGCTCGATGCCGCCGGCCGGGCGCTCGCGGTCAACAGTGAACGCCACCTGAAGGCACCGCGCGATATGACGGAGCGTTTCCGCGATTTGCCCGAAGCCATTGCCAACACGACGCGGCTCGAGGAACGCCTCGACTTCACCCTGCGCAACCTCGGCTATCGTTTCCCGGATTACACCACGCCCCACGGCGAACCGATGGAGCTGTTCCTGCGTGAGGTGACCCGCGCCGGGGCTTTGCTCCGCTATGGCACGCTCACTCCCCGAATCGAGCGGCAGATTGAGCGGGAGCTCGCCCTGATCGGGCAGCTCGGCTTCTGCGGGTATTTTCTGATCGTGTGGGATATTTGCCAGTTCGCGCGCGAGCAGCGCATCCTGATCCAAGGCCGCGGCAGCGCGGCCAACAGCGTCGTGTGCTATGTGCTCGGCATCACCGCGGTCGACCCGATCAAGCACAACCTCCTCTTCGAGCGCTTCCTCAGCGAGGGCCGCGTGGGTCGCGACGGTCACCCGTCCTGGCCCGACATCGATCTCGATCTGCCGAGCGGCGACTTGCGCGAGAGCGTCATCCAGCGGGTCTACGAACATTACCGGCCCCGCGGCGCCGCCATGACCGCGAACGTCATCACCTACCGCGGCCGCAGCACCATCCGTGAGATCGGCAAGGTGCTGGGCTTCGGCGACGACGCGCTGGATCGGTTCTCGAGCCTCTATGCCAATGGCGATTTTCCCGAAACCCTCCAGTTGCAGGAGCAGCTCGCGCTCTCCGGCATCGCGGCCAAACATCCGCGGGCGGAGGCGATGGTGAGGCTTTACTGGCAGGTCCACGGCCTGCCCCGCCACCTCGGCCAGCATTCCGGCGGAATGATCATCTCCCAGGGCCAGCTCGATCGCGTGGTGCCGCTCGAAAACGCGTCGATGCCGGGTCGCGTGGTCGGCCAGTGGGACAAGGACGATTGCGAGGAACTCGGCATCGTGAAGGTCGACTTCCTCGGGCTCGGCATGATGGCGGTGTTGCAGGACTCGTTTGCGCTGTGCGCGGAACGCGGACACCCGCTCACCCTCTATGGCATTCCGCAGGACGACGGGCCGACCTTCGCCGCGATGCAGCGGGCCGACACCATCGGCGTTTTCCAAATCGAGAGCCGCGCGCAGATGGCCTCGCTGCCGCGGATGCGGCCCGCGTGCTTCTACGATGTGGCGATGCAGGTCGCGATCGTGCGGCCGGGCCCCATCGTGGGGAACCTCGCGCACCCGCTCATCCGGCGGCGAAATAATCTCGAGGTCCCCGATTTCATCGACCCGAGCGTGGAAGCGGTGGTCAGGCCGATCCTGGAGCGCACCATGGGCGTGATTCTGTTCCAGGAACAGATGCTCGAGCTGGCGATGAAACTCGGGGATTTCACCGGCAGCCAGGCGGAGGAACTGCGCCGCGCGATGGGGTTCACCAAGGATACGCGGCGGCTCGATCAATCGCTGGAGAAACTGGGCGCCGCACTGCGCCGCAAGGGTCACAACGAAGCGGTGGTGAAAAAAGTCAGCGAATCCGCCCTCTCGTTTGCCGCCTATGGTTTTCCCGAATCGCACGCGCTGAGCTTCGCGCTGCTCGCCTATGCCAGCACTTGGCTGAAGGTGCACCGGCCGGCGGAGTTCACGGCCAGCCTGCTCAACCACCAGCCCATGGGCTTCTATTCACCCGCGACAATTCTCCAGGATGGGCGTCGCCATGGGCTGAAGACGAAGCCCGTGTGCGCGGTCGCGTCCGACTGGACCTGCACCGTCGAGGGCGACGACACGATCCGCATCGGATTGCTCTACGTCAAAGGAATGCGCGAAGCCGCCGCGCGGGCCATGCTCACGGCGCGAAAGGAAAAATCCTTTGCTTCGCTCGAGGATTTTCTGGCTCGCACGAACTTCAATCCCGCCGAGCGCCGAGCGCTGGCGGCCGTGGGCGCCTTGAACGTGTTTGCCGGCCATCGCCGCGCCGCGCTCTGGCAGGTCGAGGCGGCATGGTCGGAGGACGAGGCGCTCTTCCGCCGCTTCGCCGCGTCTGATCCCGTAGCGGAACGCGTGAGCGTTTCGTCCGACGCCCTTTCATCTCCGCTGGCCCCCATGACCCTCTCCGAGCGCTTCCGCGCCGACTTTGCCGGCCTCGAGCTGACGGCTGGCATCCACCCGATGGCGCTGGCCCGCGCCCAGCTCCCCGATGTCTGGCGCGCCGAGGATCTCCCACTCGGCAAAGACGGCGAGCGCGTAACGATTGCCGGCTCGGTGATTTGCCGGCAACGGCCCGGCACGGCCAAAGGTTTTGTCTTTGTGAGCCTCGAGGACGAAACCGGCGTCGCCAACGCGATCGTGACGCCCGCCCTCTTCGAGCGGCTGCGGCTGGTGATCACGCAGGAGCCGGCGCTCAAGATCACCGGCAAGCTGCAGAACCAGCACGGCGTGATTCACGTGAAGGCCGCCCACCTCGAGGCGCTGACGGAAGTGAGCGTGCCCGCGCAGGCCTCGCATGATTTCC
>JBKJRG010000204.1:0-4481 GCA_046594805.1 Opitutaceae bacterium
ATCTCGCCGAAGTTCAGCTTCCACTTGTACTCCTTCTGCGCCTCGCGCATGAGCTGGAATCCCTGCGCGTAGGAGCAGATCTTCGAGCAGTAGAGCGCGTCGTGGATCGCCGCGACCAGCGCCTTCTTCGAGCCTTTGTATTTCTTGGCCGGGCCTTTCAGGATCTTGGAGGCGGCGACGCGCTCCTCCTTGATCGCGCTGAGGCAGCGGGCAAAAACCGATTCCGAAATCGTCGGAGCGGGCACGCCCATGTCCAGCGCGTTGACCGAGGTCCATTTGCCGGTCCCCTTCTGGCCGGCGGTGTCGAGCACGATGTCGACGAACGGCTTCTTCGAGGCCGGGTCCTTCTGCTTGAGAATGTCCGCGGTGATTTCGATCAGGAAGCTGCCGAGCATGCCCTGGTTCCATTCCGAGAAAATCGCGCCCATCTCCGCCGGCGTGTACCCGCCGAGCCGCTGCATGAGGTCGTACGCCTCACAGATCATCTGCATGTCACCGTACTCGATCCCGTTGTGGACCATCTTCACGTAATGCCCGGCGCCATTTTCGCCGATGTAGGTGGCGCACGGCACGCCCCCCTGGATCGGGCGGCCCGGAGCCGCACCGGTGAGGGGCTGGCCGGTTTTCGCGTCGACCTTCGCGGCGATGGCGTTCCAGACCGGCTCGAGTTCCTTGTATGCCGCGGCATCGCCGCCGGGCATGAGCGACGGACCAAAGCGCGCGCCCTCTTCGCCGCCGGAGACGCCGGAGCCAATGAAGCGAAGTCCTTTTTCGCGCAGCGCCTTTTCGCGGCGGATGGTGTCGGTCCACAGCGCGTTGCCCCCGTCGATGATGATGTCGTCCTTCTCCAGCAGGGGCACGAGCCCGTCGATTACGGCGTCCGTCGCCTTGCCGGCCTGCACGAGGATGACCATCTTCCGCGGCTTCGAAAGTGACTGCACGAATTCCTCGAGCGTCTTCGCGCCAACCAGGCCGCCGGGCGTGTTCGGGTTCTCGGCGACAAACTTGTCGGTCTTTTCCGTCGTCCGGTTATAAACCGAGATGCGGAAGCCGTGATCGGCGATGTTAAGCGCGAGGTTCTGACCCATGACGGCGAGGCCGATGAGTCCGATGTCGGAGTGCGTTTTGGCCATGGCGGAAGGAAGGGCGTCGAGCACTACGACAATAGCCCGGAAAACCAACCCCTTTTTGAGTTCACGTCATAAAAACGTCGCGGCCACCGCCGCCCGCGCCCGCTACGGCCGGTTCTTGTTCTGCGTTCCCTTGGTCGGGAAGAAGCCTGCCAGCCATTGGACCGCGGGGGTCGCCCAATCGGGTTCGTTGCGCTCGTAGATCCAGTTGAATCCGACGACGGTGACCACGAGGAAGACGATGGCGCCCAGGACCACCTTGTTCATCTTGGCGATTTTCCGCAACAGGATGACCGCCACGACCAGCACGGCCACGGCAATGCCCATCTTCACCCAGAATTCGGTGGGAATCTGGCGGAGTTTTTCGGAACTTGCCGCCTTGGTGGCGGCGGAGGCAATTACGAGCATGCGGCGCGTGGTAGGTTAGGAACCCGCGGACACGAGGGGAAAGCCCGCGTTCGCCGGAATCGACAGATTTTTAGCGCTCGGGCGGGGCCGGAGCGGTGGCATGTTCGCCGCGCACCGCGCCGTTAATCCAGGCGGTGGCGCCGCTGGCATAGTGCTCCTTCTTCCAGATCGGCAGCCGCGCCTTGGCTTCGTCGATCACATACCGGCACGCATCGAACGCCGCCCCGCGATGCGCAGCCGTCACCCCGACCCAAACCGCCAGATCGCCCAGCTGCAGGTGGCCGACGCGGTGGACCGCCGCGGCGCCCAACAGCGAGAATTTCCCGCGCGCCTCCGCGAGGATCCGCGCCCCCTCTTTCTCCGCGAGCGGCGCGTACCCCTCGTACTCGAGCGAAAGGACCGGCTGTCCCTCGTTGAGATTCCGCACCCAGCCCTCGAAGGTCACGCACGCGCCCGCGCGCGCATCGCCGAGCGCGCGTTGCAGGCTCGCGGGATCGAGCGGCTCGGCAGAAATACGAAATCTCATGCGCAGCAGCTAACCGCCCGCCACCGGCGGGATGAACACCACGCGATCGCCCTCGTGCAGCGGCGCCGCGGAATCGACGAAATCGTCATTCACCGCCGCTCGCACGAATTCCGGGGGCAGGGTGAACCCATGCCGGCCGCGGAGCTCGTCGTAAAGCGCGCCGGGCGTCGTCGCGGCGGTCGCAAGCTTTTCCTGCGAGAGTCCACGCTGCTCACGCAAGAGCGCGAAATACTGCACCGTGACATTCATCATGGCGCGGGCGCGGCGTGAAACTCGCTCTTGCCACCGGTTTTCTCGAGCAACCGGACGTCCTTGATGACGACTCCGTGCGTTACTGCCTTGGCCATGTCGTAGAAGGTCAGCGCGGCAATCGTCGCCCCGGTCAGCGCCTCCATCTCCACCCCGGTGCGGGCGTGGGTCTGGACCCGGCAGTGGATCGCAATCTGGGACCGCGCGGCGTCAGGCTCGATCGTCACCTGGCAATCGTCCAGCGGCAGTGGATGACAAAGCGGGATGAGCTCGCTCGTTTTCTTCGCGCCCATCACGCCGGCCAGGGAGGCGGTCTGGAAGATCGGCCCCTTCTTCGTCGCGATCTCGCCGTCCCGCAGCAGCGCGGCGAGCTGCGCCGGCAATGTCACCACCGCAACCGCGTGCGCGGTGCGTTTCGTCACCGGCTTGTCCCCGACGTTCACCATCGCGGGCCGGTTCTGGGCATCGAGGTGGGAAAACATCGGGGAGACTTTCAGGCGGCGCGTTAGCGCGTTCAACTCCGTTTATCAGAGGTCGCAACGTTGCAGGGGCGTCGCTGGCCGACGCCCGCGGGGTGGGAACGGTTTCCGTGTTCGCGGGCGTCGGCCAGCGACGCCCCTACACCCAGGCCCGGAATCGCGCCACCGTGCCCGCGGCAAACGGCGCCCCGCCCGCCGGCAATTCCACAAAACCATCCGTGTCCACCAGCCCGGCGAAATCCCCCGAGGTGTTGCCGGGATCCGGGGTCGCCACCAACTCGGCGCGCGGGCCACTGCTGAGTTTCACCGGCAGGAAATAAGCGAGCTTCGGCCCAAAGGTCACCGCGGTCCCCAGCACCGCCTGGCGCACCGGCGCGGGCGTGGCGCCGCTCGCGTGCGCGAGCGCCGGCAGCACGTAACGATGCAGGCAGGTGTACGCGGACACCGGGTTGCCGGGCAAAGCGAACACCGGGGTCTGGCGCGCGCTCGTGCCAAACCACAGCGGCTTCCCCGGCCGTTGCGCCACGCCTTGGAAAATTTTCCGCACGCCCTGGCGATCCAGCTCCGCGGGGAGGTAGTCGAATTTCCCCTTGGATACGCCACCGCTGATGATGACGACATCGAACTCGGCGATGATGTGCCAGAGCTGATGCTCGATCTCGTGCCGGACATCACGCAGGTGGAAGCGCTCCACGCCCGGGTAGCCGGCCGCGATCAGGGCGGCCCGGATCGCGTGATCGTTGCTGCGGCGGACTTGGTGCGACGCGACCGCCGCATCGGTTTCGACCAGCTCGTCTCCGGTCGACACGACCGCGATGCGCGGCGATTGGGACACCGTCACCACGCCGTAACCACACGCCGCCGCCACCGCGATTTCGCGGCCGCTCAGCCGTACGCCCGGCGAAACAATCAGGTCGCCGCCCTGGTGATCGCTGCCGCGACGGTGAATCGCGTTCCCCGGCCGGAAGGCGGCCGCTGCTCCCGTCACGGTCATGGTCATTTTCCCGCCCTCTCGCGTCGTTTCCTCGTAGGGCACGATGCAATCTGCGCCCTCCGGCAACACCGCGCCGGTCATGATTTCAATGCACGCCTCCGGTGTGCTCCCGAGCTTGAACGCACGCATCCCCGCCGCTTGGACGCCTTCCACGCGAAAGACCCGCGTGCCCCCCGCCAGCGCGTCTGCCCGCACGGCATAGCCATCCATCGTGACTCGGTCGAAAGGCGGCAGGTCGCGATCGGCGCGCAACTCCATCCGCAACACGCGGCCCTGTGCTGAGGTAAGCGGGCAGTCTTCGCGATGCAGCGCCGCCACGTTTTCCAAAATCAGCTTCTCGGCCTCGGCGGGACTCAACATGTGCGCCCGCCAGAAAACACGGCCGCCCCGCAAGCGCACGGAGAAACTGGCAAATAGCGGGCCCTTGTGTCCCTCTATCCCCCCGTGTCACCCACGACCCAGCTCCTCCCGGCTTCAGTGGCGGATCCCTTCCGCCGGCCGCTGCGCGATCTGCGCATCTCGGTCACGGACCGCTGTAATTTCCGGTGCCCGTATTGCATGCCGGCCGAAATCTTCGGGCCAGGCCACGCCTTCCTGCGCGATCCGCAGTTGATGTCCCTCGATGAAATCGTGCGGATCGTCCGCGCCTTTCGCGGGCTCGGGGTGGAGAAGGTCCGGCTCACCGGCGGCGAACC
>JBKJRG010000239.1:0-3953 GCA_046594805.1 Opitutaceae bacterium
CGCGACGCATTCTGTGACCGAATGCCGAAGGCCAGCGTCGGGCGGCGGATGCCGAAAAAAGATTACGAGGCGCGAGTGCCGCTCCTGCGCGCCGGATTGGTGCAGATGCAGGTGGACCTGCAACAGGCCCGTTTCCCCGTGCTGCTGGTGATTGCGGGTGACGTCGCGGCAGGCAAGGGAGACGTGGTCAACATCCTGAACGGCTGGCTCGATCCGCGGGGAGTGGAGACGTTTGGTTTTAGCGAGCCGTCCGACGAGGAGAGGGAACGGCCGGCGATGTGGCGATTCTGGCGCTGTCTGCCACCGCAGGGGCGCATGGGGATTTATGCCGGGGGCTGGCACGCGGAAGCCCTGCGGGCCAATCCGCGGACGCGCGCGGAACGGGCGCACTTCGATGCCACGCTGCGACGGCTGGCGCACTTCGAGGATCGCCTGGTCGCGGACGGGGCGTTGATCGTGAAGGTGTGGTTGCATCTCGCGAAGGAGGCACAGGCCGCGCGATTGGAGGAGTTGGAAAGCAATCCCGACACCGCCTGGCGGGTGACGCCCTCGGACTGGGAAGGCCAGCGTTCCTACGCGCGGCTGGCGCGGCACGCGGAGCGGATGCGCCGCGCCACCCAGCGCCGCGGGGCGCCCTGGCATGTGATCGACGCCGTGGACCCGCGGGCGCGCAATATCGGCGTGGGGAATATCCTGCTCGCGCGCTTTCGGGCGCATTGGCGGACGCAGGCGCGGCTCGATGCGCCGGAGCGACCCAAGCGGGTCGTCTCCCTGGGCGTCGCCGGGCTGCGGCGCCTGCACGCTCTGCCACTGGACCAGCAATTATCCGCGGAGGATTACGAATCCAAGCGCGACAAGTGGCTGGGCCGGCTCAATCGTGCCGTCCGCGCGGCCGCCGAGGCGCGCCGGTCCATCGTCTGGGTGTTCGAGGGATGGGACGCCGCCGGGAAGGGCGGGGCCATTCGTCGGTTGACGAGCGCCATCGATGCGCGGGATTCGCGCGTCATTCCGGTCGCGAAACCCACGGACGAGGAGAAGGCGCACCATTATTTGTGGCGGTTCTGGCGGCACGTGCCGCGTGACGGGCGCGTCACCATCTACGATCGTTCGTGGTATGGCCGGGTGCTGGTCGAGCGGCTCGAGGGGTTTTGCCACGAGGCCGAGTGGCGCCGCGCGTTCGCGGAGCTGAACGATTTCGAGCAACAGTTGACGGAACACGGGACCATCGTGGTGAAATTCTGGCTGCACCTCTCGCGCGAAGAGCAGTTGCGCCGGTTCCGGCACCGGGAAGACACCGACTACAAGCGGCACAAGATTAATGCCGAAGACTGGCGGAACCGGCGCAAATGGCACGGCTACGAGGTGGCAGTGGGCGACATGCTGGCCCTCACCGATCGACCCCAGGCGCACTGGCACCTGATTCCGGCGGACAACAAACGCTTTGCGCGCCTCGAAATCCTGAAAGTGTCCTGCCGGCAGATCGCGGCAGCGCTGGAAGGGTAGGGGTTGCCGGCTCGAGTAGCGCAGGCGTCCCGCCTGCTGCATCACGGATGAAGGCGGGACGCCTGCGCTACAGGATTGCCCCAGCCGCCGCAGTTGCTTCACTCCGCACTTCACCCCCCGTACCCATGAAACAACTCCTTCGAACTCTACTCCTCGCGATCTTCGTTCTCGTGAACGCAGCGCCGCTCAGCGCCCAGGTTATCTCCAAACCCACGATCAGCCTCGAGCTCGCGAAAAAGCTGGGCGCGAAGGCGGAGGCCGAAGCGGCCAGGAACAAGTGGACCGTCGTCGTGGCGATCGTGGATGACGGCGGCAACCTCGTCTACCTGTCGAAGATGGACGGCACGCAGATCGGCAGCATCGACGTGGCGCAGAAAAAGGCGCGCACGGCCCTGAAATTCAAGCGGCCGACGAAGGCCTTCGAAGACGCGGTGGCCGGCGGACGGACAGCGATTGTGTCGCTGCCGGACGTGGTCGCCATTGAAGGCGGCGTTCCGATCATGGCCGGCGATGCCTATATCGGCGCCATCGGGATCAGCGGCGCGAAATCCAATGAGGATGGCATCGTGGCGGCGGCGGCCCTGACGGTGCTGACCCCGTGACGCCCAAAAAGTTTTCCCGCGGACTCGCCAGTTTCCTGCTGGGCGTGCCCGGTTTGGCCGTGGCGCAGGATGCGCCGCCGGATGCCGTGTTCTTCGGCGGCAAAGTCATCACGGTCGACGGTGGCTTTACGGTTCGCGAAGCGTTCGCGGTGCGCGACAGCCGCATCATGGCGCTCGGCTCCACGGCGCAGATGCGGGCCTTGGCGCGCGGCGCGGGGACGCGCTTGCACGATCTCGGGGGCAAGACGGTGCTGCCCGGCCTGATCGACTCGCACGTGCATGCCCCGGCGGCGGCGATGTTCGAATTCGAGCACGAGATTCCCTCGATGGAGACGATCCAGGACGTGCTGGATTACATCGGCGCGCGAGCCAAGGTGGTGCCGGCGGGCCAGTGGATTTCGGTGCAGCAGGTTTTTATCACGCGGCTGAAGGAGGAGCGCTACCCGACCCGCGCCGAGCTGGATCGGGTGGCGCCGCACCATCTGGTATCCTTCCGCACCGGGCCGGACAACATGCTCAATACCCTCGCGATGAAGCAGTGCGGTTTCGATCGCGACTTCGCCGTGAAGGATGGAGGAGCCGGCTACCTGGAAATGGATGCGAGCGGCGAACCGACCGGACTGGTGCGCGGGCTCTCCCGCCTCATTCCCATTTCCTCCGGCCGCAAGGCGTCCGAAGCAGATCAGGTGCGCCGGCTCCAGGAGCTGTTCCGCGACTACAACCAAATTGGATTCACGGCGATCGCGGATCGCGGGGCGACGGTCGAGACGGCGGCGCGTTACCAGACAATGAAGGAGCGGGGCGAGCTGACGGCGCGCGTGGCCTTGTCGCAGACGTTTCCCATCGTCGGCAGCATGGAGTCGATTCTCGGCGCCATCGACCAGATCGCGGCGAGTCCGCTGCGCGCCCAGGATCCATGGCTGAAGCTGATCGGCACGAAGATGTGGCTGGACGGCGGGATGCTCACCGGGAGCGCCTACATGCTCAAACCGTGGGGCAAGAACGAGAACTACGGCATTCGCGATGAGACTTATCGTGGCGTGCTGAACGTGCCGCCGGATCGTCTCCTGGAAATGGTCCGGCGCGTCGCGCAGCACGGCATGCAGTTCACCGCCCATTCGGTCGGGGACGGCGCGGTCACGACCTTGCTCGACGCCTACGAAACGGTGAATGGCGAGCGGCCAATCAAGCACCTGCGCCTGGGGATCACGCATTCGAATTTCATGACGCGCGAAACGGTGGAGCGATCGGCGCGGCTGGGCGTGGTGCTGGATATCCAGCCAATCTGGCTCTATCTCGACACGCGGACGCTGGTGAACCAGTTCGGCTACGATCGGCTGCGCTACTTTCAACCGCTCCGCAGCATTTTCGCGGCGGGCGGCATGGCCGGCGGTGGTTCGGACCACATGCTGAAAATCGGCGACCTGCGCGCCATTAATCCCTACAATCCTTTCCTCGCGATGTGGGTGACGATTACGCGTTCGGCGAAATGGTACGACGGCAAGCTCCACCCGGAGGAAGCGCTGACGCGGCGGCAGGCAATCGAGTTTTATACGCGCAACAACGCGCACCTGCTTTTCTGGGAGAAAGAAATCGGTTCGCTCGAAATCGGAAAGCGCGCCGACTTCATCGTGGTCGATCGGGATCTACTCCAATGCCCGGTGGACGACATCAAGGATACGAAGGTGCTGCAAACCTGGCTGGACGGACGGCCGGTGTTCAGGCGGAAGTAGGAAAACCGGAGACCGGAAACCGGAAACCGGAAACCAGAAACCGGAGGAGTGCGGAGATGGCTTTTTCAATCCGCGATCGAGAAAAAAATCGCCGCCTCGCGTGAACGCGGGCGGC
>JBKJRG010000320.1:0-12761 GCA_046594805.1 Opitutaceae bacterium
AGCCGCCGGGCGAAATACGCCGACACCGTTTTCAACCAGGAGCCCGACATCAAGAATGGCGTCGGCGGCCTGCGCGATTTCCAGAACGCCGTCTGGATGGCGCGGGTGAAGCTGGACGTGACCTCCATCGACGAGGTCGCGGCACAGAATTACTTGCGGAGCGACGACGTCACGGCCTTCAAGCGCTCCTACGATTTCCTGCTGCGAGTCCGCAACGAGCTCCATTTCATGAGCGCCCGCGCGACCGATGTCATGAGCCTGGATTTGCAGCCGCGCATCGCGGAGAATCTCGGCTACAAGGAACCCGAGATGCTCGCGCGGGTGGAAGCGTTCATGCAGGATTACTATCGCGCGGCGCAGACCATCTTCCGCGTCTCCAAGCTGGTGGAGGATCGACTGGCGCTCAGCATTGGCCGCAACAGCGCGGGCGAGGAACGATCGTTCCGCGACCTGCTGCGGGCGTCGCGGTTCACCCGGACCAAGCGGATCGACGGGTTCATGCTGCGCGGCCGCGAGCTGGTGGCGGAGAAGCCCGCCGTCTTTCGCGACGACCCGGTGCGGCTGATCCGGGTTTTCCGCCACTCGCAGACGCTGGAGGCCCCGCTCGACTTCCATCTCTGCGAGCTCATCCGCGTTTCGCTGCCGCTGCTCACCCGCGAGGTCGCGCAACTGCCGGACGCCAGCGTCTGCTTCCGGGCCATCCTGTCCGAGGCTGGCGCCGTCCATCCCATCCTCACCCGGATGCACGAGCTGGGAGTGCTCGGGCAGTTCATCCCGGAATTCGATGCCCTGACCTGCCTCGTCCAGCACGAGTACTACCACCGTTACACGGCCGACGTGCATACGCTGAACGCGATTCGCGAGCTCGACCGGATCTACACCGAGGCGGAGCCCATCACCCTGAAATACCGCGCGGCGCTGCATGAAACCAGCGATCCCTCCCTGCTCTATCTCACGCTCCTGCTCCATGATATCGGCAAGGCGGAAGGCATCCAGGGCCATGCCGAAAGCGGGGTGCGGCTGTCCACTCCCCTGCTGGAGCGCTTCGGGGTTTCAACCGAGGGCCGCGAGCTGGTGTCGTTCGTCATTCAAAATCATCTCGCGATGGCACGATTCTGGCAGAAGCGGGATGTCGATGACCCCAAAACTGCCACTGCATTTGCCGAGCTCGTGGGCACCGCGGAGCGGCTGCGCCACCTGTATGTCCATACCTTTTGCGACGCCCGCGGCACCGCGGCCGATCTTTGGAACGGTTACAAGGACACGTTGCATACCACCCTTTACCGCGCCACCTTCGAGCGCCTGAACCAAGGCGAGGCCTTTGACGAATCCCTGCAGGAAAAGAAGAAAATGACCCAACAGGAGCTCATCGCAAAATCCATCCCCGGAATCAGCCCCGACGAAATCAGCGCGCATTTCGGCCTGCTGCCCGATCGCTATTTCGTGCACACCGAATCCGCCGAAATCGCGCTGCACATCCAGATGGTGAACCGGCTGCTGACCTCCATCACCTCGGCCGACTCGGTCGGATCGCTGCGCCCGGTGATCGATTGGAAGGACGATCTCAATCGCTCGCTGACCGTGGTCAACGTCGTCACCTGGGATCGGGCCGGCCTGTTCTACAAACTGGCGGGCGCGTTCAGCGTGGCAGGCCTGAGCATCCTCGGCGCCAAGGTCATTTCCCGCACCGACCACATCGCGATCGACACTTTCTACGTGGTCGAGCCGGGCCGTGGGCCGGTGCAGAGCGCGAGCGCGCAGGAAAAATTCGCGAAGACGATCGAGGAGGCGCTGGTCCAGAACCGCGATCTGCTCCCGGACATCCTGGCCCAGGCCAGGAAAATCGCGGCGACGCGTTATCTCTCGCCCACGAGCGGCGAGGCGTTGCACAGCGCATTTCCCCCGACGGTGGACGTCTACCACGAGCTCTCGATGCAGCGCACCATCGTGGAAATCCAGGCGCGCGATCAAATCGGCCTGCTCTTCCGGCTGGCGAAGACGATTTCCGACCACGGCTTCGACATCACCTTTGCGCGCATCGGCACCGAGCGCGGCGTGGCGATCGACACCTTCTACATCGAAAGCGCCGACCGCGAGCCGATCGACAGCCCCGAGCGGCTGACGGCGCTGCGGGATGGGTTGAACGAGGTGATCGCGCCCGTGGCCGCTGTCGCGGCCAAGTGATTGCGGATTTCGGATTGCGGATTGCGGATTGCGGATTTTGGCAAGCCCTTCGGTTACCCATTTTCGGGTACTCGGAAGCCTTTTCAGTAATGTGGCCGCGACTCATTCGTCGCAGCATGACTCCTGAACAATTCAAGGCCCGCACAAAAGGCTTACGCGCTGCGGGTGATTAAGGTCGTGGACGCGTTGCCGCGCGACACTGTCTCAAGGACGCTGGGAAATCAGCTGGTCCGATCCGGAACCTCCGTCGCCGCCAATTACCGCGCCGCCGTCCGGGCGAGATCTTCCGCCGATTTCATTGCGAAAATGGGCATCGTAGAGGAGGAATGCGATGAATCCATCCTATGGATGGAACTCCTCACGGAGTCGGGACGAATAAAACCCGGCCGGCTGGCCGACCTCATGAAAGAAGGCGTGGAACTGCTGGCGATGACGGTTGCATCAATCAAAACCACCCGACAGCGAAACGAGCGTCGAAATTGAAGGGATGGAGACTGGCCAAGAGGCACGCATCCCCCAAAAGTGCCAGGGTGGGCTCCAGCGCCGCCAGCTCCTCTGTCAATCCGCAATCCGCAATCCGCAATCCGCAATTGCTCGATTCCCGCGCTCTCCCCGCCCTCTACCGGCTCGCTTCCCTCGCGACCCGCGCCCTGGATCCCCTTGCGGCGCTGCGCGAAGCGCTCGCCGTGTTCGTGGGCACTTTTCACGCCGACGCCGGCTCCATCGCTTTGCTCAGCCCGGACACCGGCCATCTCGAGGTCGAGGTCCAGACCGGTGCGCCGCCGGGCGAAACCTACTACCAGCTCAAGCTCGGCCACGGCATCACCGGCTGGGCCGCGCTCAACCGGCGGTCGCTGCTCGTGCCTGATGTCACCGCCGAGCCGCGCTACATCGCGGTCCGCGCCGAGGCCCGGTGCGAGATGGCCGTGCCGATCCGGGATGACGACCAGGTCATCGGCGTGATCGATCTCGAGAGCGATCGGGTGGGCGGCTTCACTCCGGCAGACCTGGCGTTGCTGGAGGAGCTCGCGGCCGAGACCGCCCGCGTCATGCATCGGCTCTGGCAACACCGCCACTTGCAAGGCAAGGCGCGCCAGCTCGAGTCGCTCATCACCGCCGGCCAGTCGCTCGTCACCAAGCTCGAGCAGCAGGAGCTCTTCGACACGCTCACCCGCGAGGCGCGCAGCATGATGCAGGCCCGGGCCTGTGCGCTTTATCTGCATGACCCGATCGCCAGGACGGTCCGGCTCGCCTCGCTCACGCGCGGCACGTTCACGCCGCCGACCCACTCGCCGCTGCCGCTCGACGCCTGCCTCGTCAGTGCCGCGATCCAAACGCGTCGCCAAGTGGCATTCGCCGACATCCAGTCCTCGCCGGATTTTCGCGAGCTGGCGGATCTGCCGCTCGACCCGTCCCTGACCTCGCTGCTGGCCAGTCCGTTGATCTTCGAGGGCGAAGTGCTGGGCGTGCTCGCGGTGTTCACCGACAAGCTGCACCGGTTCGACAACGACGAGAAACGGATCTGCGCCGCCCTCGCCGGGCTCGGCGCGGTCGCGCTCGAGAATGCCCGGCTTTACGCGCGCATCTTCGAGAGCGAGGACACCCTGCGCAAAAACGACCGGCTTACCACGCTCGGGCTGCTCGCCGCCGAGATTGCGCACGAAATCCGGAATCCGCTCACGGTGCTCAAGCTCCTGCATGGCGGGCTGAATGTGGACTTTCCCCCCGGTGATCCGCGCCAGACTGACATGCGCGTGATCAACGAAAAGCTGGATCAACTGGAGGCCATCGTCACGCGCGTGCTCATGTTTGCCAAGGCGCCCTCGAGCCTGCATTCGCGCTGGTCACTGGCGGACATCATCGAGGATACCATCGTGCTCGTCCGGCTGAAGCTTGCCCAAGGCAAGGTGTCGCTCCAATTCGATCCGCCGCCGGGCGCGCTCTTTGTCGAAGCGCAGAAGGGCCAGTTGCAGCAAGTGCTCCTCAACGTGCTGCTCAACGCCACTCACGCCATGCCGGACGGCGGGACGATCACGCTCACTCTCGCCGGCGAGCCGGCGGCGAATCCCCAGATTGCGATCATCGACATCGCCGACACCGGTCCGGGCGTGCCCGAGCCGATCCGCGACAAGATTTTCGATTCGTTCCTCTCCGGTCGACCGGACGGCACGGGCCTCGGGCTCGCGATCGCGAAGCGCATCATGTTGGGCCACCATGGCGACATCATGCTGCTCGCCTCCAGCGCGGCCGGGACGACGATGCGAGTAGCCTTGCCACTGGCGAAGTAGCGCCGGCCCTGTAGGCCAGGTCGCGGACCTGGCTCGTGCCCACGAGCCAGCGAGCTGGCCTACAACAAGGCACCGCGGCCACTCACGTCCGCATCCAAACCGGGATCACAGTGAGTTTGACATAGCGCTTGGCGCTTTCGTCCGGCATTTCCTCGTCGTCGCGCCATGCACCTTTCCGGCCTTTTTATTTATCCGGTGAAATCCCTGCGCGGCTGCGCGGTCGAGCAGGCCGTCGTCGATCCCCTCGGGCTGTCGGGCGACCGCCGGTTCATGGTGGTGGACGAAAACGGCCGGTTCCTGACGCAACGCGTGCTGCCACGCATGGCCCTCGTCACGACTGCACTGAGCGGAGACAAGCTGACCCTTTCCGCCGACCACGCGGGCAACGTAAGCGTCGCCCGCGCGCCGGATCCCGGCGCACCCATGCGCAATGTTTCGGTGTGGGGGAGCGAAGGCCTGCTGGCGGAAGACTGCGGCGATACGGCGGCGCAATGGCTCGCGGATTTCCTCCAAACCCAATGCCGGCTCGTGCGCATCGGCCCGAAATTCATGCGGCCCGTCCTGAAGCCGAATGTCGCCGGACCCGGCGCTCTCGTGAGCTTTGCCGACGGCTACCCCTTTCTGGTCATCACCGAGGCCTCTCTCGCCGATCTCAATGACCGGCTGGTCGCCCAAGGCGGCGAAGCGCTGCCGATGGATCGCTTCCGGCCGAACCTCGTTGTCGCCGGCGCCACCGCGTTCGCCGAAGATACGTGGACACGTTTCCGAGTCGGGACCGTGCAGTTTCACGCCAGCGGCCCCTGCGCCCGCTGCCCCATCACGACGACCGATCAGCAAACGGGCGTGCGGGGCAAGGAACCGCTGCGGACCCTCGCGACCTACCGGCGCAGCACGACGGATCCGACCAACGTCAATTTCGGCCAGAACCTGGTCCACGAAACGAAGGCCGGCCGGCTGCGCATCGGCGATCCGGTGGTGATTTTATAAGTGGCATAGGCTTCCAGCCGATGTTCTGCGGCGTCGCTCGGCGTGGTCAGGGCGAGTAGCGGAACGCGTGGGCGTTTCGTGGTTCGATCGAAAGGCTCACGCCTTCCGCTCCACTACCAACCATCCCCGGCAACCCGCCCGCGCTTCGCCTTGTGTTTCGCGCGGTGCTTCTTCGTCTCGATCATGCGCACCTTCTGGCCATGACTTTTTTGGCGGTTCCGGCGGCGCTGCAATTCACGCGCCTGCTCCGCGGCATCCGCCTTCGCCCGCTTCCTGGCCTCCAGTTTTTCGCAGAGTTCCAGCCACGCCAGCGCCCGGTTGGCGGACTGGGAACGCTCCCGCTGGCACCGCACCTCGAGACCCGTGGCCGCATGCCGCAACCAAACGGTTGAGCTGGTCTTGTTGATTTTCTGGCCACCGGGGCCGGCGCCACGCACGAAACGTTCGTCGACATCGGCGACGCTTACTCCGAGCGCCGCCAGCCGTTCGTCGATTTGGGTTGGTAAAGTCATGGGGGAGACCGGAGAGCAGAGACTAGCCACCAGAGACCATGGGACCAAAACACCAAGAAGCAGAAAGTCCGATAGAACAATTTGATTTCCTGTTGTCCCATAGCCACTCCCTTACACTTTATTGCCTTGGGCCTTTGGTCCCAAGTCCTCCTTTTCATCAGATCCTCACTCATGCTCACCGGTCCCGCCTGGTCTCAAAAACTCCGCGAAGAAATTGGCAAGGCCGTGATTGGCCAGGACGCGGTCGTCGAACGCATGCTGGTCGCGCTGCTGGCCAACGGGCACGTCCTCCTCGAGGGCATGCCGGGTCTGGCCAAGACGCTGCTGGTCAAGTCACTGGGCACGGCCCTGGGCGTCCAGTTCGAGCGAATCCAATTCACGCCCGACCTGCTGCCGAGCGATGTGGTCGGCACGATGATTTTCCAGCCGAAGAGCGGCGAGTTTTCCGCCCATCGCGGCCCGATATTTGCCAACCTGGTCCTCGCGGACGAAATCAACCGCGCGCCCGCCAAAGTCCAGAGCGCGCTGCTCGAGGGCATGCAGGAACGCCAGGTCACGATCGGCGGGCAGACTCATCTTCTGCCCAAGCCGTTTTTCGTGATGGCGACTCAAAACCCCGTCGAGCAGGAGGGCACCTATCCGCTCCCGGAGGCCCAGACGGATCGCTTCCTCTTCAAGCTACTGGTGGATTACCCCACCGCGGAGGAGGAGTCGCTGATGATGCAGCGCTGGGGCCAGGTGACCAAGCAACCGGCGCTCGCGCCTGTTTCCAGCGGCGAGGAGTTACTCGCGCTCCGCACCGAGGTCGACCGGATCCATCTTTCGCCCGCGGTCCAAGGTTACATCCTCGCGGTGGTCCGGGGCACGCGCGCCCTCGCCGAAAAAAACGGCGCGGCCAAACGCTATCTCAATTACGGCGCTTCGCCGCGCGCCTCGCTGGCATTGTACCAGGCCGGGCGGGCCATCGCGTGGCTGCGTGGACAGGACTACGTTTCCCCTGCCCTCGTGCAGGAACTCGCACCGGATGTGCTGCGCCACCGCATCGGGCTGACCTACGAAGCCGAGGCCGAGGAAATCACCGCGGACAAGATCGTGACGCAGGTGCTGGAGCGCACGCCCGTGCCAGCGGCGAAATAACCGCCTTGGACTCTCGTGCTCGTGCTCGTAATCGTAATCGCCTCCGACGGACTGCGGCGTGCCGCCGGCTCGAGCACGAGCATGAGTAAGAGCACGAGCACGATTTAGCTGCCATGCCCGCCGAGACTTCAATCGCCCCCCAGGCCTCCCCGCTCGCGTTGTTGCGCCAGCTCGAGTGGCGCGTCCGTCATGCGGTCGAGAACGTCCTCAGCGGCGAATATCGTTCGGCCTTCCGCGGCCGGGGGATGGAGTTCGATCAGGTGATCAAATATGAATTCGGCGACGACGTGCGCGATATCGACTGGAATGTCACCGCGCGGCTGGGCGAGCCTTACCGGAAAAAATTTGTGGAGGAACGGGAAGTCACGCTGCTGTTGGTGTTAGAGGATTCGCCGTCGCTTCATTTTGGTTCCGGCACGCAATCGAAGCGGGAGGCGCTGCTCGAACTGGCCGGGCTCGTCATGTTGCTCGGCGCCGTCAATCGGGACCGGGTGGGTTTCGTCCACGCGTCTCCCGGGGGAAATCTTTTTCGCGAACCGGTGCGCGGGCGCGGTCAGATCATGCACGCCGCCGCGACGCTCCTCGCCCGCCCGGCCCCCTCGCCCACCGCTGCCGCCTCGGAAATTCCCTGGCGGTTCCTGGCGCGCGCCGCCCCGAAACACAGCGTGCTGATCTGGCTGGGCGATTTCGCGCCGCGGGCCCAACCGGAAGGCTGGGCGGTTTTGCAGCGGCGGTATCAGACGATGGGATTCCGGGTCGACGATCCCTGGGAGCGGACCCTCCCGACCGGCGAGGCGTTTGCGGCCTACGATCCCACCGCCGGCCGGCTCGTGACGATTGAGGGTAGCGCCGCCGAACGCGCCGCCCACGCGGGCTGGCAACGGGAGCGGGATGCGGCCTGGCAGGCACTGTTTCCCGACCCGATGTCGCGGCTGGTCGTGGGGACTAATGAAAACCGGCTCGATGCGCTCGTGCGATTCTTCCACGCGCGGATGAAGTCCGGCGCGCGCTGAGAGCACCATGCACCAGGTGAATTACATCCCCCAGACGAAAGCTGAGGCCGCGGCGCTCCCGCCGCGGTTGGTCACGAAAACGCGGCGAGGGCGCCGCGTCCCCATTAAAGCGTTCCCGAACCGGAGTCCGATTGGAGATTTTTCGCCTTCAGCGTTTCCTTGGTCCTTCGACGTGGCCGCCGGCGACTTCTTTTCCTGATGAACCACCTCACGCTCAAAGACCCGCTCTGGCTGCTGGCGCTGCTCGCGCTGCCGCTCGTGGCGTGGTTGCGCGGGCGCCGGAGCGTGCCGGTTCTGCTGGTCCCGTTTGCGGCCGCATGGCATCGGCCCTCGCTCGCCGCGCCGTCGCGCTGGCCGGCGCTCCTGGCTTGCGCCGGGCTCGTCTGCCTGATCGCTGCACTGGCCCGTCCACAGCGCGTCGAGGACAAGCGCGAAGTCCGTTCCGAGGGCTACGACATCATGCTCGCGATCGACCTTTCCACCTCGATGCGCGCGGAGGATTTCGAGCGGGACGGCGAGCCGATCAATCGGTTGCAGGCGATCAAACCGGTCATCCAGGCTTTCATCGAGCGCCGGCCCAATGATCGGATCGGCGTCGTGCTGTTTTCGGGCAAGGCCTACACGATGGCGCCGCTGACCTTCGACCATGGCTGGCTGGCCAAACAACTCGAACGGGTACGCATCGGGATGATTGAGGATGGCACGGCGATCGGGGACGGGTTGGGCGTCGCGTTGACCAGGCTGGAACAGGCCAAACGCGACAGCCAGGGCAAGCGGATGGGAGCGTTCGTGGTGTTGATGACAGACGGCGCCAACAATCGCGGCGCGCTTAGCCCACAGCAGGCGACCGAGATCGCCAAGGCGCGGGGGGTGCCCGTCTATACCATTGGCTCAGGCAAGGACGGCTACGTGCGCGTACCCGTGCTCGACGAACAGGGCCGGCGCGTCGCCACCCGCCGGCAGTTCTCGGATCTCGACGAGGGCCAGCTCCGCGAGATCGCCACTGCCACCGGAGGAAAGTTTTTCCGCGTGGCCGACACCGACACGATTGCCAGCGCCTTCAAGGCGATCGATCGCGCGCAGAAGATCGAATTCCAGGCGAAGAGTTATCTCGTGACGACCGAGTTGTTTTGGTGGCTCGGGGCGCCGGGCCTGGGATTGCTCGCGGTGGCGTCCGTGCTCTCCCGCCCTCGCGTCCCTGGGCGCCTGCCCGCCGCGGCCAAGATTCCCCCCGGCACCGCGCTGCCGGCTCATCCATGACTTTCGCGTGGCCCCAACTGTTCTGGCTGCTCGTCGCGCCCGCCGCGCTGCTGGCGTGGGACCTCACGCACCGGCGGCGCGTGGCCGGCATCGCGCACCCGAAAATTCTTCAAGCGGAGGCAGGGGCCCGGTCGCTCACGCTTTCGTCGTTTGGCCGGGCAACGGGTCCCGCGCGGCAGGCGGCACCGCGCTACTGGCTGTGCCTCGGGCTGGCCTGCGCCGTGGCGGCGCTCGCGCGCCCGCAATGGGGGCGGCTGGAGGAACCGGTCTTCGATCAATCCCGGGAAATTCTCATCGCGGTCGATCTGTCGCGCTCGATGCTGGTGGCTGACGTCCGGCCTTCGCGGCTCGAGCGGGCGAAACTGCTGGTCCAATCCATGCTGGAGAAGCTGGCCGGCGAGCGCGTCGGGCTGGTGGTTTTCGCCGGCACCGCGTTTTTGCAAAGCCCCCTCAGCGCGGACTACGAGATTCTCCGCGAGTTTCTCCCCGCGCTCGGCCCGGAATTCCTGCCGGAAGGCGGGAGCAATTATCGCCCGCTGCTCGACACGGCGATCGAGGCATTCAGCAGCAGTGGCTCAGCCGACCGCTTCCTCATCATCATGAGTGATGGCGAGGCCACGGACGACGACTGGAAACCGCGCGTCGAGGAACTGAAGAAGAAAGGCATCCGCGTGATTGGGTTGGGCATCGGCACCACGGCGGGCGCGATGATTCCGGATGGCGCGGGGGGCTTCGTCAAAGACGGGCGTGGCGCTGTGGTACTGTCGAAACTGGAGAGCGGCACGTTGCAGGAGCTGGCCCGCAGCACGGGCGGCACGTACCGCGACGCCAGCACCTGGCTCGATCTGGCCGGGCTGGTGCAGGAAACGATCGCCGCCGGTCGCAAGGGGAAGTTCGTCGAGAAAAACACCATCCGGCTGGTCGAGCGTTTCCAATGGCCGCTCGCACTCGCCCTCTGGTGCCTGCTGGTGAGCTTCTATTACGAGTTTCCGATCCGGCCCCGCGTGCGGGAGCTGAAAACCGGAAACCGGAAACCGGAGACCGGAGACCGAAAACCGGAAACCGGAAAAATAGGAACAGCCGCCGTGGCTTTGGTGGTGGTTTTGTCCGGTTTCCGGTTTCCCGCCTCCGCCAAGGCTACGGCGGGCGGGCCGGTTTCCGGTTTCGCCGCCGCGTCCTTGGATCCCAAGCACGCCAAAGCCCTGGCCACACCGACACCCACCCCCGCCACCACCACCCCGCCGGAGCCGTCCGCCCTGGGCAAAATTGTCGGACGCATCTCCGCGGCGCCGAAGCGCAGCGCCCGCGACTGGGCCGAGCTCGGTCGCGAGACCGTATCGTGGGGCACCAGGTTGAAATCGGAACAACACCCCGTGCCGGAAGGCCCAGTGCGCGACGCGCTCGATGCCGTTGCGCTCGGCGTGAAGTTGGATCCCAAGACGACCGACTGGGCGAAGATGCGCCGGGAGCTGGAAGAGTTGCTGCAAAAACCCGATGAGCCGGAGAAAAAACCCGAGGACAAAGATCAACAACCGCAGGACAAGGATAAGCAGAACCAGGACCAGAAGCAGGACCCGTCCGAATCCAAGGACCCGCAAAAGTCCGGCCAGCCGCAGGACCAGAAAGACGGCCAGCCGAAACAGGATTCGGCGCAGGACCAACCCTCGAAGCAGCAGGAAAAGAAACCGCCCGGCGAGTCGGCCTTCGGCGACATGAAGCAGAAACAGGAGCCGCCCCCGCCGCCACCCACCGACACCCAGAAGGTCGGCGGCACGCCGGAGAAAGAGGACGCTCCCCGGGAGCAGGCGGATCCGGCCCTGGCGCTGCCGTTGCAAAAGCTCGATCAGCTCCGCAACCAGGATTCCCCGGCCCATCTCTTCCAGTTGATGGAAGGTGAGCGGAAGCAGACGAAGAAACCGGGCAAAGATTGGTAATGCCATGCTCCTATTTCGCCTCACTTTTGTTTCCCTGATCTTTTCCTTGCTGGCCGTCGTGGCCCGCGCGCAATCCGTCCGCTGGGAGGCGGCCGAATCCGGCATGGCGAACCAGGTGCAGCTCGTGTTCGAAAACTGCGCGCCGGACGGCGAGCCCAAGCTGCCGGCGATTCCGGGAACCTCGTTCACGCGCGTCGGCGAGATCACCAACACCAACATCGTCAATTTCCAGATGACGCGCTCGGTGATCCTCACCTACCTCGTGCGGGGCCGCCCGAGCGGGCCGTTGCAGATCCCGGCATTCCGGGTGAAGACCAACCAGGGCGAGCTGCCGGTCGCAGCGTTTTCCGGTAACGCGCCGGCGCCCTCGCTCGAGGGCATCGCCAGCGCAAAGTTTATGCCGGAGCGGAAGTCGGTGTGGGCCGGCGAGGTGTTCGGGCTCACCTATGAGCTCTCCGCCGCCATTCGCAACAATCCGCAACCGAACCAGCTCTTCGAGTGGAACGCGGCGCCGTTGGTGGCCGAGGAATGGACCAAGCCGGTCGTGAGCGAGAGCAGCGCCGCCGGTGAGCGCCGCGTGCTGGTCACTTATCGGACCCGCGCGATCGCCAAGACCCCTGGCCCGCTCAAGCTCGAGGCCGCCAGCCACCTGCTGCACGTTCAAACCGGAACGGTGGGCTACGGGTTTCTTTCCCAGCCGCGAATGGAACCGGTGTCGGTCACTTCCGACCAGCCGGTGCTCGAGGTCCGTCCACTGCCGGCGCCTCCGCCCGGTTTCAACGGCGCCGTTGGCCAGTTCAAACTCGTTTCCAAGGTGGTGCCCGAAAAAGCCGCAGTGGGCGAGCCGGTGACATGGACGCTCGAGCTGAGCGGCACCGGCAACTGGCCCGATGTCGCGGGGCTTCCGTCGCGCGACGTCTCGAACGATTTCCAAGTGGTGCAGCCGAAGGCCAAGCGCACGCCGGCCGAAGGGAAGCTCTTTGACGTTACGCTCGCCGAGGACGTGGTGCTCGTCCCGACCAAGGCCGGGAGCTACCCGCTCGGCCCGATCAACTTCACCTTCTTCGATCCGCGCGCGGGCAAATACGTGACGATGAGCGCACCGCGCACCACCGTAACCATCACACCCGTCGCGGCGCCCCAATTCAACATCATGCCGCAGCCGGCACCCAACAACGCCAACGAGGAACCGGTCGCAGGGCAACCCGGCAGCCCCGGCCGAGGGGAAGCGGTCGGCGCGGCCGGCGCCCGCGCTCCGGTTTCCCCCGCTCCCCCGATGGGAATCCCGCGTGATCCCTTACCGGGTACGGACGTCGTCAGCGCGCCGCTCACGATACAAACGCTGTTCGGGTGGGTGCAGGCGCCGCTCGCGGGAGTCCTGGTCTACTGGAGCTGGCTGGCGCTCAAACGCGCGGCGCAAACCGACCCGGTCCGTCCGCGACGCGA
>JBKJRG010000407.1:0-3670 GCA_046594805.1 Opitutaceae bacterium
TGCGCGGCTTGTCAAGGCGCTCGGGAGCGACGAGCTGGCTTACACCGTCGAACCCAAGATTGACGGCGTGGCGGTGAGCTTGACCTTCGAGCGCGGGAAGCTCGTGCGCGCCGTGACCCGCGGCGATGGCGAGGAGGGCGACGACGTCACCATCAACGTCCGCACGCTGCGCGGCCTGCCGGCTCAACTAAAGGGCAAACCGGTGCCGGACATCATCGAGATTCGCGGCGAGATCTTCCTGCGCGAGGAGGAGTTTCGCCGGATCAACCAGCTCCAGGAGGAGGCGGGGCTGCCGCCTTACGCCAATCCGCGCAACCTGGCGGCGGGGACGCTGAAGCAGCTCGATCCGAAACTCGTGGGTTCGCGCCAGCTCGAGATCGTTCTCTATGGGCTCGGTTACTGCGAGCCGCCAATCGCGGAGTCGCAGACCGACTATCATCGCCAGCTCGAACAATGGGGCCTGCCGGTGGTCGAGCATTTCTGGAGCGTCCGCGGGATCGACGCGGCGTGGGCGGCGATCCAGGAGCTGGACCGGCTCCGCCACGGCCTCGCCTACGGCACGGATGGCGCGGTGGTTAAACTCGATTCATTCGAGCAGCAGCGGCATCCGAAGATCGGTTACCGCGGCATGACGGCCGACGGACGCGCCGAGGCGGCGCGGAAGCTTTCGCCGCGGTGGGCCTGTGCCTTCAAGTTTGCCCCGGATCGGGCGGAGACCCGCGTCCTCGACATCACGATCCAGGTGGGCCGCACGGGCGCCATGACGCCGGTTGCGGAGCTGGAGCCCGTCATCCTGGCGGGCACGACGGTCAAGCGGGCAACCTTGCACAACGCGGACGAAATCGCGCGGAAGGATGTGCGGGTCGGCGACGCCGTGCTGGTGGAAAAGGCCGGCGAAATCATCCCGGCGGTGGTGGCAGTGCTGGTGGAAAAGCGGCCAGCAGACAGCCGGCCTTATGTGTTTCCGCAGGAGTGTCCGGTGTGCCGCACGCCGGTGGTGCGCGGCGAGGGTGAAGTGGTGTGGCGTTGCCCCAATCCGCGGTGTCCGGAAAAAGTTCGCCGGCGGATCGAACATTTCGCGGGCAAGGGCAGCATGGATATCGAGGGGCTGGGGGAAGAGATGGTCGCGCTCCTCCTGGAGAAAAACCTGATCACGACGGTGCCGGATATTTTCCGGTTGAAAGTGGAGGATCTTCTGCCGCTCAAGAAATCAGGCGAAATCTGGGCGCGGAATCTCATCGCGGGCATTGACGCGAGGCGGGCGGCGGATCTTTGGCGCGTGATCAACGGCCTGGGGATTCCGCAGGTAGGCGCGGCGGCGGCGAAGGATTTGGCCCGCACGTTTCGCTCGCTGGCGGACCTGCTCAAGGCGACGTCGGACGATCTGCTGCGGATTGGCGGTTTTGGAGAGAAAACCGCGGCCGCACTGGGCGCCTGGCTCGCCGATCCGGCGAACCGCGCGCTGGTGGGGGAATTGCAGGCGGCGGGTGTGGCGCCGACGCCGCCTGCCGCCGCCAGCAATGCGCTGGCCGGAAAAACATTTGTCCTCACCGGCACGCTGCCGACGCTCAGCCGCGAGGAGGCGGCGGCGAAGATCGAGGCCGCTGGCGGCAAGGTCAGTGGCAGCGTGAGCAAGAAGACGCACTACGTCGTCGCCGGCGAAGACGCAGGCTCGAAAATGGAGAAGGCCAAGGCCCTCGGCGTGCGCGTGCTCGACCAAGCAGGCTTTCTTGAGCTGCTAGGCTCGGCGTGATTCAGAAGTAGCGCAGGCGTCTCGCCGGCCTCGAGGATTAAGGTGCCCGGATTTGGGCAGAATCGCTTTGTGGTTAATCTGGATAATCTGGATTGAAGCGCCTCTAGCTCAATCCGCTCACGCGAAGCCGCGAAGCCGCGAAATCCTGCGGCCGTCCGACACGCTACCCAATGGTTAACGTGGTCCGGAAGGGCGTCAGGCCGGTGAGATAGACGCTGAGTCCGTCCCATTTCGGCAACGCTCCTCGGAGCTGTGTGTAGGTGTGCTCCGCGCGCCCGGGGCCGAACTCAATCGTATCGCTCCCCAACGTGTAGCGGCCGGTGCCGGCGCGAAGCAGAAATGCATCCTTCAACTCCGGCACGGGCTCGACCCCGGCAAGCGTGCCGCCGGCGCGAAACGCGAGCTCGATCGCGACCGGGACCTCGGCCGTGCCCAGGATGGAAATCGCGATTTGAAATTTGCCGGCGGTCTCGCGGGTTGTAATCACCGACTCGAGGGTCTGCACGTTCGAGCGCGCCCGCAGGGCCTTGCTGTTCTGCGCCAGCGTGCCGTTGGGTGCCATCTTCACGTGCTCCCCGCCGGCGATCTGCTCGGGCGAGAGCGGCTGGAAATAGGGGCCGTCGAGCTCCTGCCGCAGGACATACGCTCCGTCCCGCACCTCCAAGGCGTCGGCCACGAACTGGCCTTTGCCGAAGAATGCACTGGCCAGCCGCACGGCCTCGAGCGCTGCGCCGCCCTTGCGAAACGAGAAGAACGTCGTGTTGCCCGCGAGGATCGTGCCGCTCGCCTTGCCCCGCCGGATGCGCGCGAGGCTCGAGTGCGTGAACACCTTGGCATAATCGGTGGGTAGCGGCGCTTCCGGCGGCAGGGCACGGCTGAACTCCGGTTCGGTGAGATAGACGGCGAGCTCGCCCGGATGCCGCGGCGCGACGCTGCGCTCGATCTGGCGTGCCATCGCGGCGAAGCGGCCGTTGCCATCGCGCAGTGCGAGCGTGCGATAGGAATAATAATAACGCGCCATGCTGCCCCGCTGGTAGCGGTCCTGGCGCCGCGATGCCTCCGTGACGACCTCGCCATCGGGGTGCACGTAATAGAGCGTCATCTCCAGGTTGCGCCGCACCGGCTCGAGGAGGTCAGGCCGATCGAGCAGCCGCGCCACGGTGATGAGCGCCCGGTTCACGATCGGCGAATAGACCGTCGTGCTTTTTTCCGTGTACTGCCCGTCCGGATCGAGATCGACCGTCTCGGCCAGCCATTGATCGATGCGCGCGACATACTTTGGATTCGGAAAGAGGGCGTTCGCCCAGGCCAGCGCGGCACAGGCGACCCAACGATGGTTCGGGGTGTGGATGCCGCCGGTGACGAGTCCGTCACCCGCGCGGACGATGAACTTTCCCAGCTCGGCGCCGATCGCGGCGAGCGCTGGCACCGGGCTGGCGCGGAGCAACGTGCAGACCGGGCTCACGACTTCGAGGATGAACGCCGTGTCCGGATGCGAGTGGAAGTTCGTCGCATAGTAGTCGACCGAGCCGTCCTCGTGCTGCGCGGCGAGCAGGTAGCGGACCGCGAGACGCAGGGGTTCAACGAGCGCGTCGGAGCGGAAGTACTTCGAACCCGGGGCGCAGGCCGCGCAGGCGAGCGCAGAGACCAGGCCCGAGGTGCCGCCCGCGGTGTGGAGCCCGAACTCGTTGGGCAGGCCCCCGAGCCAGCGGTGCCCGGCACGTCGCTCCTGCCTGGCCAGCAGGCCGGGGATCTGCTCGTCATTCGCCAGGATCAGCGTGCGGAGTGATTCCGACGACGCGCCGCTGGGCGGGTTGGGGGCGTCCGCGGCATAGGCGCCGACGGCGGCGAGAGATGAAGCGGCGGCCGACGCGACCAGGAAATGACGGCGATTCATGGGGAATTCCGTAAACGCGC
>JBKJRG010000753.1:0-5359 GCA_046594805.1 Opitutaceae bacterium
GTCGTCAAGCGACGCCCCTACGGATGTACCCGAGAGGTTGCCTGGAGTAGCGCAGGCGTCCCGCCTGCTTCGGGCACCTGATGCAGGCGGGACGCCTGCGCTACTATTTCGCTGCGCTGCGCGTTTAGAAGTGCTTCGTTGATGTCGTGAGATTGCCCGTGCCTTTCTGCGTGCTTGCCCGGCAGTTCGGAATTCTTTTCGCAGCGTCCCTCGCGGTGCCCGCCTCCGCCGCCGGCTTCCTGGATTTTCTTTTTCCGAGCAGGCCATCAATGACGCCGCGACTGAGGATCTCTACATTGCGGCGATTGGGGCGTACGACTTCGGCGCGGCGGAGCGGAAGGAGAGGCGGTTGTTGTGGTTGACCAAGATCAGCTGCCCGTCGCGCGGTTTGGCGCTGCCGGAAGCCTTGCCGGCGATGCTGGCGATTGCCGGCCCCAATATCGGACGCGAAACCGCGAAGCCCGTCTGGGTCAAGGCTGCGGAGCAGTTCCGGACTGAAGTCAAAATTGGCGACCCCTCCGTGGTGGAGTACCTCGACCCGCAACAATTGCCGGTGTTCGATGCGCCGGTGCTGGATGCAACAAAGGCCGTGCCCGCCACACCAAAAAAGAAACGCTGAGAATCTCCGATTGGACGCAGCAGTAGGGGCAGGTCTGTGACCTGCCCTTTTGATCGCCAGAATGCGAGGGCGGGTCACACACCCGCCCTACTGCTTCCGGCCACCGCCCTCAGCCGTTCTTCGCCTTCGACTGCGTGGTGCGCTGGCCGGGCTTGGACGTGGCGCTCTTGCCGCCGCGCTTGGTCGTCCCGGCGTTGGTCTTATCCATGCGGGTGGCGTGGGAAAAAATCTCGTGGCGCTGCGCCGCCACGAGCTCGCGATTGGGATTGTTGGTGCGGTTGAATTTGCCGGCTTGGATGGATTTGGCCATGACCGCTTGGACCGCCCCGGTCGGCCCCGGTTCGGGTGCGCGATGAAATCGAACCGTGGCCCCACTCAAGCCGCGGTGCCCTGGAGCAGCCGAACCTCGCGCTGCGGGAATGGAATCTCGATCCCGTCGGAGCGGAAGCGTTCGACGATGGCCTGGTTGATTTCGGCGATGGCGGGGCCGAAATCGGTCACGAGCACCCAAGGCCGGACGGCCACTTGGATCGAGGACTCCGCCAGCACCGCCACGCCCACCACCGGGGCGAGATCCTTCAGCACCCGGGGATTCTGCCGCAAGAGCTCATGAATGATCCCGAGCGCCTGCGTGAGATCGCTCCGATACGCGATGGCCACGTTCACATCGAGCTGCCGGATCTTCCCGAAATTGTGGAGAATCTCGCCGACGATTTTGCGGTTGGGAATGACCACGAGCGAGAGGTCCGGGTGGCTGAGCACGGTGGAGAAAATGTCGATCGTCTCCACGCGGCCCTCCACGTTGCCCAGCTTGATGTACTCGCCGACTCGGAACGGCTTGGTGAAAATGATGGTGAGCCCCGCGACCACGTTGCTGAGCACGCCTTGCATCGCGAGGCCGATGCCGACACCAGCCACCCCGAGGCCGGCGATGAGCGGCAGCAGTTCGACGCCGAGATTCTGCAGCGCGACGATGACGAAGAACGCGAGGACCAGCACCCGCAGGATCCGTACGAGCAGCAGTCGAACCGGGGGCTCGAGATCGCGTTTGTCCAGCCAGCGCTGGGCGACGCGCCCGATGGACCGGGCGACGAAGAAGCCCACGATCAGGATAATCGAGGCCACGAGCGCCTTGGGGCCGTAACGGATCAGGAGGTCGACAATGGTGGCTTTGGCCTGCTGGAGGGAGTCGATGGGGGCGTTCATGGGGAGTAGGGATGGGGAGCTGTTCGGGAGCGCGCACTTTCGGGAAAAGCGCGGATTGGAACAAGGTCGATTTCTCACCGCGTAGCGCAGGCGGGGAGCGTGCCTCGGTTGAATGCAGGCGGGACGCCTGCGCGGTCGGTTCGCGGACGCACCGCTTTTTGACGGCCGGGGAAACGCTCACGCGTTCCGCTACAGGCGGGTAGCGCGGATCAAGTAGCGGAACGCGTAAGCGTTTCGTGCGGGTCGCAGTAGTTCACCCTTCGTTTGTATTCGTGACATTTCGGGTTTGCGTGGAATCCTCACTGCCGGCGCGCCAGACCATGGCCCGCCGTGCGCCCGGTCCCTGTATTGCCCATGCACTTATTCTCCCTGTTCTTCCGCACGTCATGGTTTCGGCCGCTGCGCGCGACCACTTCTTTGGCGGGATGCCTGGCAGTTCTTTCCGCCGGCCAGGCTTTCGCCGCCCCGACGAGCACCAGCACCTTCACGGCACCCAGCACGCCGGTGCTGCGCATCAATGAAGTGATCGCCTCGAGCGCAGGCGGGGACCGCATCGAGCTGTACAACGCCGGGGTCGCGGCCATCGACCTCACGGGCAAGGTGCTGCAAGATCAGGCGGCGGATCCCACGCAGCCGATCCGATTTGTGTTTCCCTCCGGCGCAAGCATCCCGGCCGGCGGTTATCTGGTGGTTTTCGCCGACGATAACGCCGGCAGCGGCTTCCACACCGGCTTCTCCCTCGACACCGAGGGCGACGAAGTCCGGCTTTTCGACTCCCTTTCGCTGGCATCGAATCCCGCCAACGCCGTCGATTCGATCAAGTTCGG
Organism: Opitutaceae bacterium; assembly: GCA_046594805.1. Lineage (GTDB taxonomy): Bacteria > Verrucomicrobiota > Verrucomicrobiia > Opitutales > Opitutaceae > ER46. The sequence continues at coordinate 2,653 of JBKJRG010000753.1, forward strand.
TTTCCAAATCAGCGAATTTTCGCTCAGTCGCACCGGCGCGGCGCAGAACGTCTGGGCGCTGACCACCCCGACGTTTGGCGCCGTCAATGGCGCTCCGGTGACACTGGCCGCGCCGGGTGCCGTGAAGCTCAACGAGTGGGCGGGCAACATCGTGTACCGCCTCGATCACGACATGATCGAGTTGTACAATACCGGCGGACAACCCGTCGCCCTCGCGGGCGTGCGGCTCACCGATGCCATCACGCCCGGCAGGGGTTATGTTTTTCCTCCGCTCAGCTTCATGGCGACGACGGGTTTTTTGCCGCTTTACAAGGGCGACTATCTCTTCGGCCTCAACGGCGACCGCGCCACCGTTACCGTCCTCGGCGAGAACAACGAGCTTATCGATCAAATCACCATGCTCGCGCAGCCCAACGATCGCTCGCAAGGCCGCAGTCCGGATGGCTCGGGTACCATCGTGACCTTTGACATCCCGTCGCCGGGCATTGCCAACACCACGCCTTTTCCCGCCGCGTACCAAAATCTGCTCAACAATCTGCGCATCACCGAGGTCATGTACAACCCGGCCTCGACGGTGGGTAACGCCAGCCAGTTCGAATTCGTGGAGTTGCAAAACATCGGAACGACGACGCTGGATCTGAGCGGCGTACGCTTCACCAACGGCATCGACTACACTTTCCCGGTGGGCACCGCGCTGGCGCCCGGGGCATTTGTCGTCGTGGTGAATGACCGCAGTTCGTTTCTCGCGCGTTATCCCAACGCCAGGAGCGCGCTGACGCCGAGCGGGGGTTTCAACGGCTCACTCGACAACGATGGTGAGACGATCGCTCTCACGCTCCCCGCCCCCTGGAAGGTGCACGTCCTGCGCTTCCGCTATGAGGCGAACTGGTTTAGCGCGGCCTCGGGTGGCGGTAATTCGATTGTGCCCATTTCGCCCACGACGGCGCCGCAACAGAACTGGCAGGTAAAATCCGGCTGGAACTCATCGGCCGCCGTCAACGGCAGCCCGGGCGCAGCCGACGCCGGCAGCGGCAGCGCAGGCTCGGTCCCAGCCCGGCTGATCAATCTTTCGATTCTCACCTCGGTTGCGACGAGCGGCGATTCGTACACGATGGGGTATGTCGTCGGCGGCGCCGGCACCTCGGGTGCGAAGCCGCTGGTGATTCGCGCGGCCGGACCGTCGCTCGGAGCCCTCGGTGTCTCCGGCACGCTCGCCGATCCGAGGATGGAGCTGTTTGCCGGTTCCACCAAGACGGGTGAGAATGACAACTGGGGCGGGTTGTCCGCGACCGGCACGGCGATGGCGGGGGTCGGAGCCTTTCCCTTCACGAGCGCCACTTCGCTCGATGCGGCCGTCGTGGCCAGCATCACCACGCGTGACAATTCGGTGAAGGTCTCCGCCAACGGGACCGGGACCGGCGCAGTGATCTCCGAGATTTACGATGCGACGCCGGAGGCGAGTTTCACCGCGACGACACCGCGGCTGCTCAATGTGTCGGTGCTGAAGCAGCTGGGCAACAGCCTCACCATGGGCTTCGTGGTCCGAGGATCGGGATCTCGGACGGTGCTGGTTCGCGCCATCGGGCCAACGTTGAACACAGCGTTCGGCATCCCCGGTGCAGTCAGCGATCCGCAATTGACGTTGTTCGCCGGCTCGACCGCGGTGGGGAGCAATAACAACTGGGGCGGCACGGCTGCGCTCACGACCGCGTTCACCCAGGTCGGGGCATTCAATCTGCCGGCCACTTCGCTCGATGCCGCCCTCGTGGTGCCCCTGACCGCCGGGGACTATTCCGTTGTGGTCACTGGGGTGGGGGCGGCGAATGGACAGGTGCTGGTGGAAGTGTACGAGGTGCCGTAAGCGTGGCGGCCGGCCTCCCTGCCTGCCGGGTTGAAAGCGGTGACCTGCCCGCGTGGCTGCGGCATCCTGCCGCAGTTCGGCGAATCTGCGGCTGGAAGCCGCAGCCACTTCTGGCCGGAAAGGACGCCCGCCGCGACGCTTTCGCCAGTCTACTGGAAAAACGGGAACAGCCGCCGCAACTCGGCTTTGTCCGGCTGGCTGCCGTATTCGCAGATCTCAAAGGCTTCGGCGTGCTTCACGCTTTTCCCCGCTTCGCCGGGGTACCAAGCGGCGAGTTCCTGGTGGAAGCGCGATCCCGTCGCTTGGAAGCGGCGGGAAAAATTCTCGCGGACCTGACGCTGCCGCTGTTTCTGGCCGGCGGCGTCGGCCGGATAGAGCGCGGCCGAACCATTGGCGCCGCCCTCGGCAAATTGAGAAATCATCACGCCCAGTGCGTCGAGCTTCGCTTCCACGACCGAATCGATGGCGACGATGACGTCCGGCTTCGACGGCGCGGGCTTTTGGAAGCGATCGGTGTAATACATGAACACGGGATTTTTCTTCATCGCCGGGATGTCGGGACAGAAAAACGGCACCGTGACCATGAAGGCCGCGTCCTGCACCAGCACGCCCGTGTAGCGGTGATCCGGGTGATAGTCGTTGGTGCGGGGCCCGAGGACGAGGTCGGCATTCCATTGGCGGATCAGCCGCGTCAGGGTGCGCCGGTTCTCGAGCGTGGGCTCGAGTTCGCCGTCGTGGTTGTCGAGTACGACACCTTGGATGCCGAGAATCTTGTGGGCCTGATCGACCTCGGCTTTGCGCCGGACCGCGAGGGGGCCGCCGGCTTCGCGCCAGTGGCCGATGTCG
>JBKJRG010000767.1:0-3380 GCA_046594805.1 Opitutaceae bacterium
CCCGGGCGTCAGCCTTTGGATTTGCCGATGAGAAAATACAGGATCGATCCGATGAACGGGAGCAGGATGATCACAATGATCCAGACGACCTTGTTGGGACTGTTGCCCCTGATGCAGTCAACCAACGCGACGATCCACAGGATGACGCACAGGACCGAGATGAGATAATTGATGTTCATGGGTGGTTATTGGTGGCCGCCCGCTCCCGCGGGTTCCCCGCAGAAAGGCCGGCCGGGTACTCGACGCCGTGGGTTGGCACGGCGCTTGCCACCGTGCAGCGATATTTCACGCCACGCGCTCGACGATTAGCGGGGGCGGCGTCGGCCGCTTGGGCGCAAGCCGGTACGCGTTCTTGAAATACTCCAGCGCCTGCTCGAGCTTGGCCTCGTCGTTGTAGTGAATCATCATCAGCGGCTCACCCTGCTTTACCTGGGTGCCGACTTTCTTGATTTCGGAGACCCCGACCGCGTGATCGATCTTGTCGTGCGGCAATTCCTTGCCGGCCCCGAGCAGGTGCACGCCCCGCGCAATCATGGCCGCATTGATCGTGTGAACATACCCGCGCTTCGGGGCGGGCAGTTTCCGGATGTGGCGCGCCGGGGGGAATTTTTCCGGGTGGTCGATATAGGACGTGTCGCCCCCCTGCGCCTTGATCAGCTCCTTGAATTTTTCCAGGGCCGAGCCGTCGGTGAGATGCCGTTGCACCGTCTGCTTCGCGGAGAGCGTCGAACCCGCTACACCCGCCAGCCGGACGATCTCCATGCCAAGCTTGAGCACGAGTTCCTTCATGTCTTCCGGACCTTCGCCCTTCAGCAATTGAATCGCCTCCTTCACTTCCAGTGAGGTGCCCACGGTGTCGCCGAGCGGCTGGTTCATATCCGTCACCAACGCCACGCAACGGCGCTTCATGGAACGCCCGACCCGGGTCATGGAGCGCGCCAGCTGCTTGGCCTGCTCCAGATCCTTGATGAAGGATCCGTTGCCCCATTTCACATCGATGACGAGGCCCTCGGAGCCCTCCGCCAGCTTTTTGGAGAGGACGCTGCCCGTGATCAATGGCAGGCTGGGAATGGTGCCCGTCTCTTTCCGAAGCTCGTAAAACTTGGCGTCCGCGGGAGCCAAATCCTCGGTTTGCGCGACAATCGCGCCGCCGATGCGGGCCAGCTGGGCGGCAAAATGCTCGTTGGTCTGATGACTCTTGAAGCCCGGGACCGCCGCCAGCTTTTCGAGCGTATTGATGATATAGTCGTGTTCGACACCACACATCATCGGGACAACCACCCCGGAAGCCATCGCGAGGGGAACGAGCACCAGCGACGTTTTGTCGCCGACGCCGCCGGTCGAGTACTTGTCGATTTTCGGCTTCGCAATATGCGAAAGGTCAATCACCTCACCCGAAAGCATCATTTCCTCGGTCAAATCAGCCGTTTCCTGGGCCGACATGCCTGAAAAATAAATCGCCATCGCGAGAGCGGCGAGTTGGTGCTGCGGCATCTCACCGTCCAGCGTGCTATCGATGATGTAGCGAATCTCCTCTTGGGTGAATTCCCCGCCGTCCCGCTTCTTCTCAATGAGGAAGGTGAACGTGGGTTTGATGAATCGACGCGTGGGGATGTTTCGTTTGCTGCTCATGTATAGATAGGTGCAAACGGACCAGAGGTCCGCTGGCGGAAAAGTTTGCGAGCCAATAGACTTCCCTCCGAAAGTCGAGCCAAAACAGGACTCTCCCCCAGTCGTATTTTAGGGACAATACCTTAGCAAAGGCGCCCTTAACGTTGGGATGGGACTAATTGGTCTTCGCCCCGCTCGCAATCCAAGCGGCGATCACGGCCCGTTCCTGATCGGTCATCTGGGTCACGTTGCCCGAGGGCATCGTGCGGGTCGCGACTACCTGCTGGTAGATGCGTTGGGAGTTTCGCGTCAGGGCATCGGGAGTATGCAAAACCACCCCGGCGGGCGGCTGCGGCAGCCCGGGAAAGGTCGGGGTCGGCGAATGACAATTTATGCAGCGCTGGCCCATGATGCTCCGGACCCGATCGAAACTCACCGGACCTTCGACCGGCGGCAGCGGGGGCAGGCGCGGCAAGGTCCACCAAGCCGCGCCGCCGAGCAGCAACGCGCCCAAGGCCGGGTATTGCCAGACGAGCACGCCCTTGTGCCGCCGGTTGAAGAAATGACGGATCGCCACGCCCGCCGCGGAAATGAGAGCCAGAATCGCCCACGCCTGCTTGTGACCGTAGGTCGAGGCGTAGTGGTTGCTAATCATGATGAACACGACCGGCAGCGTGAAGTAATTGTTGTGCACGCTGCGTTGCTTGCCCCGCTGGCCGTGGATCGGATCGGGCAACTGCCCCACGCGCATCGCCTCGACCATCTTTCGCTGGCCCGGAATGATTACAAAAAACACATTCGCGGCCATGATGGTGCCGATGGCGCTGCCCACATGGATGAACGTCGCGCGGCCGCCCATGGCCTGGCCCAGTCCCCAAGCGAGGAGGATCAGCAACGCAAACACCACCAAGCCGAGCCATGCATCGTGGCGACCCAGGGGCGAGCGACACAGGCCATCATACACCAGCCACGAGCCAATCATGCTCGCGAGCCCAACCCCGACAGCCTGCCATGGCACCAGCGCCGCCACGGTCGGATCGATCATCATGCTCTGCGCCTTCAGCCAGTAGACGATCACCAGCAGGGCGGTGCCCGAAAGCCAGGTCGTGTAGGCCTCCCACTTGAACCAATGGAGCTTCTCCGGCAGCGAGGCCGGGGCGACCGCGTACTTTTGCGGGTTGTAGAAACCACCGCCGTGCACCGCCCACAATTCGCCGGACACGCCCTTCTTCGCATTTTCCGAATCCGCCGCCGGAGGGTCGAGGCTGTTGTCGAGCCAGATGAAATAGAAGGAGGACCCAATCCAGGCGATTCCCGCGATGACGTGGAGCCAGCGGACCAGCAGGCTGAGAAAATCGATCACGTGGGCATCCATGGGCGAGGCGGCGGTGGCCGATGGCACACGGGGGCGACGGGGCCGGCAAGCCCGGACGGGCAGGCGTTTCTGCGCGTGCCGGGCGGTGACGACGCTGAGCCTGGCCGGCTGCGGCTCAACTCCACGCTTGCGCGCCGCGCTCGGCTTCCGGTTGTCTGCCGCAATGCACGTCGCGTTCAACCTGGCCGGCGAAGTCGAGTCAGCAGTCAAAGCCGCCGCCCTGGCGGCCGGCCTGGCCGACGCGCCCGCGTTTGCTCCGGACGTGCGCACCGCCGACCCGCGCCACGGCGATTTCCAGGCCAACGGCGTGCTGGCGTATGCCAAATCCCGCCGGCTCAATCCGCGCGCCGTCGCCGAGCAATTAATCGCCGCCCTCCCCGACTCCATCCGCACC
>JBKJRG010000775.1:0-3208 GCA_046594805.1 Opitutaceae bacterium
GATGATCCAGTTGTAGAGCGTCTCGAGCAGGAACCAGAGGAGGAAGAACACCACGACCATCACCCAGAAAGGCCGGTCGACGAGCTGGTAAACCTGGCAGAGCTGGGCGCTGCCGAACGCGATCAGGACCCAGCGCAACCAGCGATCCGCAATCGACAAAACCGGCGACGCCATGCGCTGGTTGACCTGGGTCAGAACAAACCAGAGGAAAATCGCGGCGAGGATAAGGTACAAGGTGGGCATGCGCGCCAGGCGGAAAAAAGCGCCCGGACGACGCGTTGGACGCAGCGCGTTCGGCTGCGCTCGAAATTCGTCAGCTGAGGCGCACCGGCATGATCACGCAGACAAAACTGTCGAGGGTCTTGAAAACCCCCGGGCTCACCTCGTCCTTCACTTCGAAAAAGACTTCGTCCTTGGTGAGCGCGCGGAGCGGATCCATCAGAAAGGCCGGGTTGAAAGCGACCTGGAGATCCGGGCCGCTGTAACCGATGGCCATCGACTCATGCGCCTCGCCGAAGTCCGGGCTCTGCGCCGTCAGCTCGAGCAGGTTGCTCGTCAGCTTGATCTTGACCGAATTCGCCTTCTCCGAGCACACGAGCGCGGCCCGGTGCACGCAGTGCAGAAAAAGCTCCCGCTCGAGCTTGATCCGCTGGTGCGTCTCCTTGGGGATCACCTGGTGGTAATTCGGATAATTGCCCTCCACCACCTTCGAGTAGAGGTAGATGTGGTCAATCAGGCCGCTCGTGTCCTTGTCGGTTGCGATTTGGAACGCCGCCCGCCGCTCGTTGAAGTTGATCTTAACCTTCTCGCCCTTTTCGAGCAGCCGCGAGAGCTCGCCCACGGTCTTCGCCGGGAGAATGATCGCGCCGGCGCTGGCGGCCGGAACATCCATTTCCTTCGAGGTCATCGCCAGCCGGCGGCCATCGGTCGCCACCAGCGAAAGCTTGCCGTCCTTGAAGTTGAAATAAACCCCGTTGAGAATGTAGCGCGTCTCGTCCGTTGACTGCGCGTACGCCACGCTCTTGAGCATCGTGAGCAGCTCAGCCTGGTCCAGGGCATAGGCCTTTTCCTCGCCGAACTCGGGCAATGGCGGAAATTCCTCTTTTCCGATGCCCATGATCCTGAAAGTCGAGCCGCCCGAGGTCAGCTTGACCTGATGGTTGGGGGATCCGTCCAGCGTGACGTCCACATTGGGCAATTCCCGGACAATCCCGGCCAAACGTTTGACCGGGAGGGTCACTGCCCCTGTCTCCTTCACCTCGGCCTTGATTTTGCAGCGAATCCCCAGGTCCAGGTTCGTGGTCGACAGGGAAATCTGGTCCTTCTCAGCTTCAATCAACACGTTACTCAATATCGGCATCGTGGCCTTCGAGCCGACGACGTTCAGGACTTGGGCTAGGCCGTTGGCAAAATGATCCCGGTTGATTTTGAATTTCATGCTGGGGCGGACTGGGTGAAGTCTGGCGAAACTAACAAAGGATAAAAGGATATAGGTTCAATTAGAATTATATCAGTATTCATATGGGGTGCGAACAAGTCCAGTAACCTGTGACGTACCCTCGGGAAAATCCCGATATTTGGGGGTGAAGAACTTTCGGTCGGGTGCGCGCAAAGGTCGGGTTATGCGCAACAACCAAGTTGCTGGGAAACGCCGCGCACATTGCTCACAGCGTATTCGTCTCTTCGGTTTCGGGCTCTGGGGCGCCTTTTTTCGTGCGCCGAATCTGCCGAAAGAGGCCGAAGAAAATGTAGCCGAGGCAAACGCCGAGCACGCCGATTTCCTTGTAGAGCACCACGGCCGCAATCACGACCAGCACGATGATGAACGTCCGCACCTTCGTCGTCGTCTGGAGATCGACCGTTTTTCCGCTGGGATAGCGCACGGTGCTCATCATCAGGAAGGCGACCAGCAGCATCAGCGGCACCAGGGCCAGCGCCCACAATTTCAGCGAGCGGTCCATTTCGGCGAGCTTGAGCAGAAAAAGCACGAGTGACGCGACGGTGGCCGCGGCCGCGGGCACGGGCAGCCCCACGAAATCCTTGTTCGAATCCTTCTTCCCGGGGCGGAGCAGCGGGTTCGTAATCACGTTGAACCGGGCCAGTCGCATCGCCGCACACAACAGGTAGACGAAACCCACGAACCAGCCCACCTCCCGGAACCACATGATGCCCTGCGTCGGCGAGATGATGAGGTACATCATCAGCAACGCGGGCGCCATGCCGAACGAGACGACATCGGCCAAGGAGTCGAACTCGGCGCCAAACAGCGATTCGCGTCCGCCCATCCGCGCGAGCCGACCATCGAGCGTGTCGAACGCCGCGGCGCCAAAGATAAACCACACGGCGTATTTGTAGTGCTCGGCGTTCGTCGCGTTGAGATAGAATCCACTGAGCGAAGTCTCGGCCAGCCGCGCCTGGATGCAGTTCACGATCGCCATGAACCCGCAGAAGAGATTCCCCGCCGTCATCAGGTTCGGCAGGAAGTAAATCCGGCTTGCCTGCGTGACGTTGTAAGGATCCTCCCGGTTCGCGAGGTCCTCGGCCGCGCGCTTGCGCTCATCGTCGGAGGGACGGCGGAACGGGATCATTTGGTGAGGCTCTCGAGGTACTTCCAGAACTTGGAATCCTGCTCGACCAGTTGCTGCTCCGACACCGGCAGCTTGTTGCGCAGCAGGAAATCCTCGAGGGAATTGCGGTGCAGGATATAGTCCACGTGCAGGGTCTCCCCGCGCACGTCGAAATAGAACCGGAAATCCCCCGCGCGCAGCCGGTACAACATCTTGGACCCGCGCTTGAAATGCCCCAGCGGCTCGCGCGGGTGCGCCAGGTCCGCAGCCTTCAGGCTGGTGATCGGGTCGATCGCGTCCAGCTGGGCGAGCTTGTCGAGCTTGTTGAGCTCGCGCATGGCCTGTTCAGAGAACGTGACCTGGTACATGGCGTCAGGGGCGGACGTAACCCGCCGCCGTGCGGCGCGTCATGCCGCAAAGCTCGCCGTCGCCGCCAAAACTCTTCGTCGCTTCTTCCATGAGCCGCTTCAGTCTAAGCCCCCGGTTTCTCTCGGCAACGCTATTCATTGCCGCGGGCTTGCAAGCGCATGGTCTTTCGTTTTGGCCGCGTAAATGTAGGCCAGCTCGCTTGCGAGCGCGGTTTGGCGCGCGCAAGCGCGCTGACCTACGGTAAAGGCGTTTGAACAGCCAAAACGAAAGAC
>JBKJRG010000831.1:0-4400 GCA_046594805.1 Opitutaceae bacterium
GAGCTTGATCGCGCCATCGCCCTGGCAGCGCTCGCAGCGGCCGCCGCGGACGTTGAAGGAGAACCGGCTCGACTTGTAACCGCGCACCTTCGCCAGCGGCACCTGGGCGTACAAATCCCGCAGCATCGGCATCAAATCGACGTAGGTCGCGGGGTTCGAGCGCGGGCTGCGGCCGATCGGCTCTTGATCGACCTGCACGAGCTTTTCGTAGAAATCGAGGTTCTCGATGTGCCGGTGCTTCCCTGGGATGGACTTTGCGCCGTTGAGCTTCCGCGCGGCCGCGGCGGCGAGGATGTCGAGCACGAGCGTGCTCTTGCCGGAACCGCTCACGCCGGTGACGCAGGTGAGCAATCCGACGGGGAATTTCGCATCGATGCCGCGCAGGTTGTTTGCGCGGGCCTCCCGCACGGTCAGCCAGGCGCCATCGGGCGCCTTCTGCTTCGCATCGCGCTCGACGGAAAGCTTCCGGGCGAGGTACGGCCCGGTGCGCGAGACTTTGGCCGAGAGCTGCATGCACTGCTCCGGGGTGCCCTGGAAAAGCAGTTGTCCGCCCTCGCTGCCGGCTTCCGGCCCGAGCTCGATGATTTCGTCGGCGAGACGCATCGTGTCCTCATCGTGCTCGACGACGAGCACGGTGTTGCCGCGATCGCGCAACGCGATCAGCGTGTCGAGGAGCTTCTGGTTGTCGTGCGGATGCAGCCCGATGCTCGGCTCATCGAGCACGTAGACGACGCCGACCAGGCCCATGCCGAGCTGGGTCGCGAGCCGCACGCGCTGCGCCTCGCCGCCGGAAAGCGTGCCGTAGTCGCGCTCCAGCGTCAGGTAGCCGAGCCCGGTCTCGAGCAGGAAATGCAGCCGCTGTTCGATGCCGGTCACGACGTCGCGCATGGCGTCGGTCGCGGTCAGGGCGGCGACGAGCCCCTGCGCGAATGCGTGCGCCTCGCCGACGTCCATCGCCATGAACTGGGGAAAGGTCAGGGATTCGCCCGAAGTGGCACGGGCGTCCCGCCCGTGTTTCGTTTCGCCCAAACCCACGGGCGGGACGCCCGTGCCACTCCCGCCATTCACGCGGACCGCTCCGCTCCGCGCGTTCAGCCGCGTCCCATGGCACTCCGGGCATTCGCCGCTCACCATGAAGGTCGTCAGCCGGGCGCGAAACCCCTCGCTGTCGGTGTGGCGGTAACTCTCCTCCAGATCCCCGATGATGCCGGCGAACGGCACGGCCTTGGCCTCGCGCATCCGGCGCAGCTTGAAGGCGAACTGCCGCTCCCCTGCCCCACGCAGCAGGATTTGGCGCGTTTCCTCCGGGAGTTTTTTCCACGGCACGTCGGCGTCGAACGGCAACTGCTCCGCCAGCTGCTTGAGCATGGCATTGTGCTTGATGATGAGATTTTTCCCGCCAATCCGCCACGGCTTGATTGCGCCTTCGCGAACCGACTTGTCCGGGTCGGCCACCACGAGCTCGGGCACGAAGCGCATTTTGCGGCCCAAGCCATCACAGGTCGGGCAGGCGCCCTCGCGGTGGTTGAAGGAAAAATGCCGCGGGGTGAGTTTCTCGAAAATGTCGCCGCAGAGCTCGCAGGAGAGCGACTGGCTGAGGTGCAACTCCCGCCACGGCGCGTCGGCGGATTTTTGCGCCAGCACGATGACGCGGTCCTTGCCCTCGCGAAAGGCGAGCTCGAGCGAATCTGCGATCCGGCTGCGCTGGTCCGGCGTCGCGACCAGCCGGTCGACGACGAGATCGACCGCGATTTCCTTCACGCCGGCGCCCGAAGGCACGATGCCGGTCTCGTCGAGATTCTTGACCACGCCGTCGAGTCGCACGCGCTGGAAGCCGCGCTGGCGCAACCGCGGCAACTCCTCGCGCAGCACGCTGGGCCGGGCGCGCATCGACGGGGCAAGGAGCAGAATCCGCTCACCCGCGCACTCCGCCAGCACGCGCTGGACGTTGTCGTCGAGGGAACGCTGGACGACGCGGCCGCCGTCCTTGGGGCAAAACTGCTGACCGACCAGCGCCCAGAGCAATTGCGCGTAGTCGGCGATCTCGGTCGCCGTGGCGATCGTGCTCCGGGGGCCGCCCGCCCCGGTGCGCTGCTCAATCGCCAAGACCGGGGAAAGGCCGTGGATGAAATCGACGTCGGGCCGCTTCAGCTGGTCGAGCACCTGCCGCGCCGAGGCGCTGAGGGACTCGATGTATTTGCGGTAGCCCTCCGCGTAGATGGTATCGAAGGCCAGCGAAGATTTGCCGGACCCGCTGGGGCCGGTGATCACGACGAACTTCCCGCGCGGGATGCGCAACTCGAGGTTCTTCAAGTTGTGCTCGCGCGCACCTTTGACGTGAATGTGAGTGGCGGCCTGCATGGGTCGAACGCGCAACGTTGCGCAATTCGGCGGCACGTCAAAGCCCGAAGGGCGGATTCCCCCGGTAGCGCAGGCGGCCCGCCGGCATCGGCCAAGGGGGAGGCAGGCGGGACGCCTGCGCTGCCACCAACGGGTAATCCGCGCAACAAGTCCCGCAACGTGCTCATCTTCTCGCTTGCTCCGGAAGCGACGCCACGGTTTGTCTTTCGTCGCACAAACCCCGTGTTGGTGCATTGCTTCCGGCCCTAGCTTCCCGCACTCCGCTGTGCGGCTTAAACCCCTCATGAAAGACCTACCGTCTCCTCGCGTCTTCTCCTGGTTCGTCCGCGCCGCTGCCGCCGCGTTTGCCCTAGCGCCGCTGGCACCGCCCGCGACTGCCTTCCAGTTCAGCAAGGGCGAGCTGAAGGGCAACTTCGACAGCACGTTGTCGTTTGGCGGCCTGTACCGGCTGAAGAACCCGAGCCCCGACTACTACGGCACGTCGAATACCTTCAACGGCGTCGCCGGCCGCCAGAACTCCGTCAATACCGACGACGGCAACCTCAATTACGGGAAAGGCTGGGTTTCCGAGCTGCTGAAAGGCTCGCACGACCTCGAGCTGCATTACCGCAATTACGGCGTCCTGGTCCGCGGCTACTGGTTCAAGGATTTCAAATCCGACGAAACGCTCCGCGCCCCGCTCTCGGATCAGGCAAAGGATCGCGTCGTAAGCGGCGCCGAGCTGCTCGACCTCTATGCGCGCGCCAAATTCGACGTCGCGGGCGGCGTGCCAGTCGACCTGCGCATCGGCCGCCAGGTGCTCAGCCTCGGCGAAAGCACCTTCATCCCGAACGGCAACAACGTGGTCAATGCCGTCGACCTCTCGAAGCTGCGCGTGCCCGGCGCCGAGTTGAAGGAAGCTTTCCTGCCCGTGAACATGGTGAAGGCCTCGATCGGCCTGACGCCCAACCTCACGATTGAGCCGTTCTACCTGCTGGAATTCCGCCGCAACGAGCTCGAGCCGGCCGGCACCTATTTTTCGACCAACGATTTTGCCACGCGCGGCGGCCGCGAAGTCTGGCTCGGCTTCGGGAGCATCCCCGAGGGCAGCCCGTTCGGCGCCATCTTCCGCGAGAAGGACCGCGAAGGAAGCAACTTTGGCCAATACGGGCTCGCCACGCGCATCATGGCGCCGGGACTCAACAACACCGAGTTCGGCTTCTACTATGCGCGCTACAACAGCCGCTCCCCGGTCATCAGCGCCCGCACGCCCACCATCGCGGTGAACACGAATCTCACCGGCCCGCTGACCATCGCCTTCATCCGCGGCGGCGTTCCCGCGGCCCAGGCCGGGCCGCAGGCGGCCGCGATTTTCCAGTTGATTGTCCAGTCGACCTTGGCGCCGCAGACCCTGACGCCCGTCCAAATCGCCACGTTGCAGAGCGCGCCGATCCAGGCCGCCATCGCCGGAGCCCGCCAGATCGCCCTGCTCACTGCCGCGGCGACCGGACGTTATTTCACCGAATACCCGGAGGGGCTCAATATGTACGGAGTGAGCTTCAACACCGCGCTCGGCAGAACCGGCATCTCGTGGCAGGGCGAGGTTTCGCTGAAGAACGATGTCCCTCTCCAGGTGGATGACGTCGAGTTGCTGTTCGCCGCGCTCTCCACCCTCGCGCCCCAGTTCGGCGCCAACAACCAGCTCGGTAATTATCTCGGTCAGTACGGACGGGAGGTTTCCGGCTTCCGACGGCACCGGGTCTGGTCGGCACAGAGCACGCTGACGAAGGTCTTCGGCCCCATGCTCGGCTCGCAGCAGTTCACGCTGCTCGGCGAAGTGGGCGGCGTCTGGGCCAACCTGCCCTCCAAGGGCACGCTGCGCTACGACGGCCCGGGCACATTCACCGGCGGGAGCCAGGCGGGGATGAACGGCGCGGGGTTCCCCACGTTCGCCGCCACGCCGAGCAACGCGTTCGCCGACGACTTCTCCTGGGGCTACCAGCTTCTCGGCCGGCTCGATTACAATAACATCTTCCCGAACGTGAACATGCAGCCGACGG
>JBKJRG010000838.1:0-2691 GCA_046594805.1 Opitutaceae bacterium
ATCGGAATGGAAAACATACGGGTTGGAGAATGATTAAAGAGGGACAACCATCGGCGGACGGGGACAGATCAAACCCCGCTTCCCGTCACAGGGCAGCCACAAAGCAGCCCGTTCGGCGCTCAACCGGAGGCAGGATATCCAACCACTGATAAGTATACCGCGGAGGCCGATGAAACCCTCCGAGGAAGTCTCGTCACTTGATGCTGCCGCAGGTCAGCATGGCTTTGCCGAAATATGGGTTGCTGATTTTGTTCGAGGTTTGCACCCAGTCGCCCTCGCCGCCGTCGACCATGGGGCAGTTGGCGACGAAATATCCTTCCTTGCCGGTGGCGTAGTGAACCGCGCGCTTGCTCACCGTCTTGAATGCTTCACGGGCGGCAGCCAGCGACCCGGCGGATGCGAGCTTCTTTGCAGCGTCCGCTGCGGGTTGGGCCTTGGTCGATTCCTGCGCGACCGCGGCGAGGTCTTTCGCGAGCGGGGCGGCAGCCGTTTTTGCCGCGGCGAGATTGTCGGCCGCGAGGGCGGCGCGGACCGCCTCGTATTGGGCGAGGAATGCCTTTTGGCCAGCATCGAGCGGCGCGGATTTGTCATGCGCATAAGCCGCGCTGCCGAGCAGCGACACGGGAGCGAAAGCGAGAAGGAGACGGATGGATTTCATATGTTGATGGGTTCGATTGGATGGGAATAAAATTCAACGGCGCGCGGCGCGATAGAGCGACAGCGTGCCGCAGGGCGAGGCGATCCGGCCGGTCTCGGAAGCTTCGGCGAGGCCGGCTTCGGTCATCAACGCTGGAAGGTGGCCGCGCACGTTGTCGGCGGTCGTGGCGAAGCCGTCGAGCAATTGAACCGGCAGAAATGCCGCGCGCATGAGCGGGTTGGTGGCGCGGCCCCAGTCGGCAATATGGAGTTGGCCGCCGGGCGTGAGCACCCGGCGGATTTCGCGCAGCGCGGCAAGCTTGGTCGCGCGGTCGAGATGATGGAACACGAGGCTGCTCACGACGCATTCAAACGATGCTTCCGGAAACGGCAGCGCATCGGCGCGTCCTTCGATCCATTCGATGCCGATGCCAACATCGTTCGCCTTGGGTTTCGCCCGCGCGAGGATGGCCGGGTCGACATCCAAGCCGGTAACAACCGCCCCAGGCTGGGCCAGCATGATTCCAAGGGCGAGCGTGCCGGTGCCGCAGCCTACGTCGAGCACGCGGTGCCCCGGTTCGATGGCGGCCTGCGCGATCAATCGGGTGCGAAACGCGCGTTCCCGCGTGGTCCACCGAATCACTGGATCATACCAGAGGGTGAGCCAAGCGTGGGAAAGAGCGGGAATGTAGCGTGCGGACACGGGTGCGATCGCTTTCTCAGTTCTTTTTCGGCGCGCGGGAAGACGAGTGCGTTTGGATAATTTTCCACTCGTTGCCGATTTTCTTGAGGATGGAGGTCGCGATGCCGCGTTTTTCGATCACGCGACCGTCCTCCTTGAGGACGATTTTGTAGTTGTAGGTTTCGGTCGCGAGCGCGAGCGGCGGCTCCAGGCGGACATCGACCTTGTAGTTGGAGAACCTGAATTCTTTGAACTCGGCCAGTTCGGGACCGATATGGTGCGCGACGTAATCGGCGAAGGTGCCTTCGACGCCACCGGACTCGAACACCTGCGAATCTGCGGTGAAGAGTTTCGCGGCGGCGGAGACGTCGAGTTTTTCCAGGCTGTCTTTGTAGACTCGTAGAACCGATTTGACGGCGGAAACGTCAGCGCCCTCCGGAATGGAGGGCTGCGAGAACGCCGTGGATGCCAACAGCAGCGCGAGGATAAAGTTCTTCATGGGGATCGGATAGAAATCAGGTTTTTATTCTTAACTAACCCGCAGCGGTGGCGATCCCGCTGCGGGCGTGAACCAAGAAGCGGACGATCGGTGGGCGTGGCCGGCTTTTTATTTCGTGGCCGCCATCGCGGGATACTGCGCATCGATCATCTTCAGCAGCGACTCGACCCTCGCGAAGTGCTTCTCGGAGCCGGCCTGGTTGCCCTCGTCGGCGGCGTCGTGCAGGGCATCGAGGGCCTTGGCGAGATTCTTCACCGAGCCTTCTACCCGCTTCAGTTTGTCCGCGGGCAGATCCTTGGAAACGGCCGGCAGCGCATTGGCGGCCGCAGTAAGTTTTTCGGCGGTGTCATGCACCGACTTGAGCTGCTTGCCCTTCACTTGGGCCGCCAGCTCTGCATGGAGCTTATGCACGGTCTCAAGTGCGGCGGCGGAATTTGCAGGCTTCGCCATGCCGGCGCCGTGCTCGCCATGGCCGGGTGCTTTCTCGGCTGCAAAGGCGGGAGTTGCGGGCAGAAGGAACGCGACGCCAGCCAGACCGGCGAGCGCGCGGAACGTGTTGATCGATGTTTTCATAGGAGCGACTTGTTGAGGTTACGGACGAAACTGGGTGGAAAGAAATCAGGGCGACACGTGGGCGGGCACCGGCTTGAGGGGCTGACGCGGCGAAACCAAATCGGCGTCGAGCGGATCGATTTTGGCACGCGCCAGGTATTTTTCGGAGGCACGTCGGCCGAATTTATAGAACACCGCCGGCGTGACGGCCATGTCGAGAAACGTGGAGCTGACGAGTCCCCCGAGGATGACGACGGCCACCGGATAGAGAATTTCTTTGCCGGGTTGATCGGCTGCCAGCACCAGCGGGATCAAGGCGAGC
>JBKJRG010000883.1:0-4139 GCA_046594805.1 Opitutaceae bacterium
CGGGCTGTGGACGGAATTGTACGGCAGATAGAGGAAGAAGGGCTGGGCCTTGTGTCGGCGGATGAAATCCTCGGCCTCGCGCGTGAACGCCTCGGTGAGGTTGGCCCGCTCGTCCACCGGCTGGCTGTTGCGCAGGATGGGATTATCCGCGTCGTAGTCCGGTTCGAAGGTCGGGAGATTCGTGCTCCAGACCACGCGTCCATCCGGGGAAGTCCAGCGACCCTTGCCGCCGTCGGGCAGCGTGCGCCGGCGCAACCAGGTCACATGCCCCGTCCATGGTGGGGGTATATAATAGTGGCCCTCGTGCAGGAAACCGAAGAACTCGTCGAAGCCGCGGCGCTGCGGATGAAACCGCGGCCCGCCGCCCAGGTGCCACTTGCCGACGACTGCCGTGGCATAACCGGCGTTGCGCAGCAAATCCGGCAGCGTCGCTTCCGTCAGCGGCAGTCCGATTGCAGGGTCGGCGTTGGCGGCGCCGATCGGGTTGAATTCAAAACCGAAACGCGTCTGGTAACGGCCCGTCAGCAGCGCCGCGCGCGAGGCCGCGCAAAATGGCGCGGTCACGTAGGCACTCGTGAAACGGACGCCGTTCCTGGCCAGCGAATCGATGTGCGGCGTGGGGATGTCCTTGCCCCCGTAACAGCCGAGCTCGCCGTAGCCGAGGTCGTCGGCGACGATGAAGATCACGTTGGCTTTGTCGGCGCCGAAGACGGACAACGTGGCGCACAGGAATAAAACCGAGAGGCGCATCAAAGGGGGAGAGCATCGTCACACAGCGAGCCCGATGATCAAGTTTTCATCGTGCTCTGCCCTTGCCTGCCCGGGGACGCGGCGCTCTCTTTCATCGCGCTTTCCCGAGCTTTATGCCAACCTCAGGCAGCGCCATCTCGACTGGCCGCAACCATTCGCCCGCTGATATTTACCATGAAACGCCACCTGTTTTTCCTTGTGATTCTCACTCTCGGCTCGCTGGCGGTGGGCGCGGCCGCGCCCGCGGCGCGACCAAACATTCTGATCATTCTCGCGGACGACATGGGCTACTCCGATCTGGGCTGCTACGGCAGCGAGATTGCCACGCCGCATCTCGACCGGCTCGCGCAGGATGGGCTGCGGTTCACGCAGTTCTATAACACCGCGCGCTGCTGGCCAACGCGGGCCGGAATCCTGACGGGCTACTACGCGCAGCAGGTGCGGCGCGATGGCTTCGAAGGCCGGGGCGGTGGCGCGCGCGGCAGCCGGCCCGCGTGGGCGCCGTTGCTGCCCGCCCTGTTGAAGCCGGCCGGTTACCGATCCTATCACTCTGGCAAGTGGCACGTCGATGGCATGCCGCTGCAGAACGGCTTCGATCATTCGTACAGCCTCGACGATCATAATCGTTTCTTCGCGCCGCGTAATCACACCGAGGACGACCAGCCGCTGCCGGCAGTCCCCAACGGCACCAATTTCTACACGACGACGCATATCGCGGAACACGCGATCAAGTGCCTGCAGGAGCACCAGCAGAAATATTCCACGCAGCCGTTCTTCGGCTACGTCGCCTTCACGTCGCCCCATTTTCCGCTGCAGGCACCGGCCGGGGATATCGCGCGCTACCGCGATCGGTATGCCCGCGGATGGGATGTGATGCGCGACGAACGCTGGGCCCGCCTGCAAAAGCTGGGCATCGGTCGCGGCGCGTTGTCGGCCACCGAACGCGAACAGGGGCCGCCCTACCCGTTTCCCGAGGACATCGAGAAACTCGGGCCCAACGAAGTGAACCGACCGATCCCGTGGTCGCAGTTGTCCGCCGGGCAACGCGAGCTGCAGGCCACCAAGATGGCCGTGCACGCCGCGATGGTGGATCGCATGGATCGCGAGATTGGCCGCATCATCGATCAGGTGCGCGCGATGGGGGCCCTGGAGAACACGCTGATCTTTTTCCTGTCGGACAACGGGGCGAGCGCGGAGATGATGGTGCGCGGCGACGGCCATGATCCCAAGGCTCCCGCGGGATCGGCGGCGACGTTCCTCAGCCTCGGGCCGGGTTGGTCGACGATGGCGAATACGCCCTTCCGCCGGCACAAGACCTGGGTGCACGAAGGCGGCATCTCGACGCCCCTGATCGCGCACTGGCCAAAGGGCATCGTGGCTCACGGCGAGCTGCGGCACAATCCGGGACATCTCGTCGACCTCCTGCCCACGATTCTCGAGGTGGCCGGGACGAAGCCGCCCGCGACCGATGGCCTGACGGCACCGGCGCGGCCAGGCCGCAGCCTCGTACCGGCGTTCGCGAAGGACGGCACCGTGGCCCACGAATCGATCTGGTTCCTGCACGAAAGTAACCGGGCCCTGCGCATGGGCGACTGGAAGATTGTCGCCTCCGGCAAGGACGGCCCGTGGGAGCTGTACGACTTGGCGAAGGACCGCGCCGAAGCGAAGAACCTCGCCGCGGAAGATCCGGCCAAGCTCAAGCAGCTCATCGATCAGTGGACGCGCGAGACCGCCGACTATCGAAAGTGGGCCGAGAAGGATGCGCCGCCCGAAGGCGAGTCGAAGGCCGCGAAGAAAAAGAAGAAGGCGCCGTGACGATGAAATCACTGCTCCGGCTGACAACGGTCCTGGCCGCATTCGCTGCTACAGCGGCGCCCGCCGCCGCCGCCCAGGTCGCGCGCCCAAACATCATCCTCATCCTCGCCGACGATCTGGGCTGGGCCGACCTGGGCTGTTACGGCAACACCTTCAACGAAACGCCCAACATCGACCAGCTCGCGCAACAGGGCGTGCGTTTCACCCAATTCTACGCGGGCCCAGTCTGCTCGCCGACCCGCGCGAGCATCCAGTCCGGGCAAAACCAGGCGCGGCTCGGTATCACGGTCCACATTCCCGGTCACTGGCGGCCCTTCGAAAAACTGGTGGAGCCGCCGGTCGCCTTGAACCTGCCTTTGGCGATCGAGACCTTTGCCGAGCGGCTGGGCGCGGCGGGTTATCAGACCGGTTATTTCGGCAAATGGCACTTGGGCGACGAAGGCTTCGGGCCCGCGCAACAAGGCTGGCAGACCGCGATCGAGACGCAGGGCAATGTCGTGCCGGCGCGGATCGCTCCGGGTGACACCCCGCGCCGTACCGCGGAATTTCTTACCGAAAAAGCGTTGGAGTTCATCGAGGCGAACCAGGACCGGCCGTTCCTCCTGCAGGTCTCGCATTTCGCGGTCCACATTCCGCTCTCCACCACGTCGGAGCTGTTGAAGAAATACCAGGCGAAGCCGCCGATGCCGAATTATCCCAGCCGCCCGGATTACGCCGGGTTGCTCGAGGAGCTCGACCAAAGTGTCGCGAGGATTGTCGCCACCGTCGACCGCCTCGGACTCGGCGCGAACACGCTGATCGTGTTTGTCTCGGACAACGGCGGCCTGAATCGCGAACAGGGTGGAACCGTGACGACCTCGAATGCCCCTTTGCGCAGCGAGAAGGGCACCCTGTACGAAGGCGGGATCCGCGTGCCGTGCATCGCCCGCTGGACCGGCACCGTGCCCGCCGGGAAGGCCACGGCGGCGATCGCGGGGACAATCGATTTTTATCCCACCTTCCTGGAACTGGCGAAAGTACCGGCGACGCGCGACCAGGTCGTGGACGGCGTGAACCTTTTACCGAACCTGCGCAACCCTGCGGCCAGCTTGGGCCGCGAAACGTTGTACTGGCACCTCCCGCATTATCACCACAGCACCCCAGCCAGCGCGATCCGGCAGGGCGACTGGAAGCTGATCGAGTTCTTCGAAGATGGAGCGCTCGAGCTCTACAATCTCCGCGAAGATCTGGGGGAAGCGAACAACCTCGCGGCCAAATCCCCCGACCGGGTCAAAGCCATGCACGCCGCACTCAAGGCCTGGCGCAAGGACGTGCAGGCGCAGATGCCGCAGCGGAACCCCGGCTACGATCCGGCGCGGGCAGGAGAATTCTGGAGCCGGAAGACTCTTGCACCGATCCGTGCGCCAGGTAGCGGCGCGGAGGCGGGAGCCGCTAAGAAAGGGAAGAAAAAGTAGCGCAGACGGCACCGCCGTTGTAGGCCAGGTCGCCGGCGGTTGGACAATGATGGGTGACACTTTCCGGACAATGATAGGTGACACTTTTTCCGTAGGATTGGTTTGAAAGAGATTCCAAAG
>JBKJRG010000023.1:0-10427 GCA_046594805.1 Opitutaceae bacterium
CCCGCCGCGGCTTTCAGTTCCACCCAGTCGTGGTGCGTGATCGTTTTCCGCACGCGCATCACTTCCTGGGCGACATCATTCGCGACAATCCGGATTTTCTCGAACGCCGCATGTTTCTCCCGCGGTGCGTCGAAGTTGATGTTGTTCACGTCACCGCAGGGCCCATTGGCCAGCATCCCGACGAACGCGGGTTCCTGCCGGTCCGCGCCGAGGAGCTCCTGGATGCGATCCGCGAACACCGCGAAATAATCGGCGGAGATCGTCGCCTCCCCCACGCCGCCGACATAGTGCAGCCAGTAATTCGCGAGCAGCGCGATGGGCCGGCCACCGGTCGATTGCACCGAAACAAAATATACCTCGGGATTGGTCGGCCCGGCGGGCTTCAGCAAATCCGCCCGCGCGCCGGGATTCATCACCGCGCGATCCTGGCCGCCGAAGGGGTTGACGACGGTCTTGTTGTCCTTGAGCAGCCAGCGGCGGTTGAAAACATGCTGCGGCACCTGGCCCGCGCCCCAGCCGATCCGGGCCGGCTCGAGATTGTTCAGGGCCCGGCGCACGCCGTCCGCGATCCGCCGCGCGAGAAAGGTCTGGTAGGGATCCAGCGTCGCCGCCGGCCCGTTGGTATCCGACATCGAGGACGGCGCGGCGAAGGCCGTGCTGCCGCGCGCACTGGTCGCGGAGTGCGTGTGCGTCGCGGACATCATCAGGTTTTCCTTCCGCAATCCCGTCGCGGCGACGATCTGCTTCTTCGCCTCCTCGAACACCTCGCGATTGACCGAGACGCTGTCGACCACGACAAAGCCCAGCTTCGTCGTGCCGTCATCGAGCACCAGGCAACGCGCGTGCAGTTCGTCATGGATGTCCTTGGCCGGAGGCGCGCTCCAGCCGCCGACGATGCCCTCGCCGAGAAACGGCGTGATGTTGCTGGTGGACGCGCCGGCCTTGAAGACGCGCGCGCCGCTGGGTGCGGGACCCTTCGTCGCCGGTTGCGCGAACATTGAGCTCGCTGAAATCAAGAGGGAAGCGAAGCCGAGCGTGACGAGCGAGACGTGGGAACGGATCAAAGTGATCATGGGGACGATGGAGCGGTTGGGGAGGCGCCGCGCGTGACGAACGCGGCGAGGAAGGCAAGTGTGACCGGGGGGCAACGCGACCTGTCAACGGTGAAGACCAAGTTGGCAAGTGTAGGGCGACGCTTGCCGGCGCCCGTTCGTTCGAATGGCAATCCAAGCCTGCCACAGTTTTCCAATGCCGTCATCCTGAGCGACTGCGAAGGATCTCTGTTATCCTGCGCGTTCGCTCGCGTGATGAGATTGTCAGGCGTCGACAAGCGACGCCCCTACGCTGCGCCCTGTCCCCCTGATGCTTGCACTTTATCGCCAAAAAAACGCGTAGCTGACAAACGCTCTGCTCCCCGCACATTTTCTCGCTCCCCCTGCGCCCAAATCCGCCGCCACGCGTCCTGCTCGCAACTGTGAACACATCCTTCGCCACCGCCCCTCTTTCGCGCCGACTCGGCCTCACCCTCCTCTCCTGCGTCGTCACGCTCGCGGCCGTGCCGGCGAGCACGTTCGCCCAGGAACCGGCAACCCCCGCGGCCGATACGAAAAAGGGCGGCGGTCGGAAGGGTGGCAAAACGGCGCCCGCCGGCGCCACGACGGAAGGCAAACCGGCCGAACCGCCGCCCGGTCCCGCCACCCCGGAGATCCTTTTTTCCGAAGTGGTCGCGCCACCAGAGTTCGACGTCACCGTCTTCGCCACTGCCGAACAGGTGAACTATCCGGTCTTCATCTCGATGTCGCCCGATGGCACCGCGTACGTCGCGAGCGATCCCAACTCCTCCCTCGGCACCGCGCCCGGCCGCGGCCGCGTTGTGCGGCTGCGCGACACCAACGGTGATGGCCGGGCCGATGACGTGAAGACGTTCGCAAAAATGGATTCGCCCCGCGGGGTCGTCTGGGATGGCGACCGGCTCTACGTCCTGCACCCGCCGCACCTCAGTGCTTTCATCGATCGCGACGGCGACGGCGTTTCCGACGAACAGCGCATCCTGGTGAAGAACGTCGGCTGGGCCCTGAAGGATCGCCCGGCCGATCACGCGTCGAATGGTGTCACCTTGGGGATTGATGGCTGGCTCTACCTCGCCATTGGCGATTTCGGTTTTACCGAGGCGGAGGGCACCGACGGACGGAAGCTCGCGTTTCGCGGGGGCGGAGTCGTGCGCGTGCGCACGGATGGCACCGGGCTGGAGCTTTATGCGAGCGGCACCCGCAACATCCTCGAGGTATCGATGAGCCCGTTGCTCCACGGCATCGCGCGCGACAACACCAACGACGGCGACGGCTGGGAAGTGCGCCTCCACCACTTCACCGGACTCGAGGATCATGGCTACCCGACGCTCTACAAAAATTTCGCCGACGAGGCGATTGCCCCGCTGGCCGATTATGGTGGCGGCTCGGGTTGCGCGGGCCTCTGGCTCGACGAACCCGGCATCCCGGCGCAATGGAACCGCGCGCCGCTCACCGTCGACTGGGGTCGCGAGACGGTTTACCGGCACGCGCTCACGCCCAAGGGCGCGACCTTCGCCGCCACGCAGGAAGTGTTCGTGAAAATTCCGCGCGCCACCGACATCGACGTCGACGCGCAAAGTCGGCTCTACGTCACCAGCTGGCGCGGCGGCAAATACACCTACGGCGGCCCGGAGGTGGGTTACGTCGCGCGGCTGAGCCCGAAGGGCTATCAGCCGCCACCCGTCCCCGATTTCGTGCAGGCCACCAGCGCCGAACTCGTCCGGCTGCTCACCTCGCCCAGCTCGCGCATCCGGCAGGCCGCGCAGCGCGCTCTCCTCCGGCGCGGCGCGAACACCGAGGTCGCGGCCTTGCAGGCGCTCGCCTCGTCCGCTACGCAGCCGCTGGCCACGCGCGTGATCGCGCTCTTCACCCTGAAACAGGCCCTCGGCGAAGCGTCGCATGCGTTTATCGAAAAACTCGCTGCTGACCGCAGCATCGCCGCCTGGGCGATTCGCGCGCTAACCGATCACGAAGGTCAGCTTGCGCACGTCACCGCCGCACCTGCGTTGGCCGGACTCGAATCTTTGGACGCCCGTACGCAGCTCGAATCGAGCGTCGCTCTCGCCCGCTTGGGCCGGCCCGCTGGCGCTGCGGCGCTCGGTGGACTTTTGGGCGTCACCGATCCCGTGCTCGCCCACACCGTGGTGAAGAGCCTCGTCCTGCTGCGTGGCGCCGATGTCGCGCTGGCGGTGGTCGATCAAGGCGACGCGTCGGCGCCGGCCCGCACCAACGCCCTGCGCGTACTGCAGGCGCTGCACGAAGAGCGGGTCGTCGATGCCTTGATCGCGCGGCTGGGCCGGGAGACCGAACCCACGCGCCGCGAAGGGCTCGTGCGCACGCTGAGCCGGCTCTACTACCGCGAGGGCAAATGGTCCGGCGATGGCTGGGGCACCCGGCCGGACAATCGCGGGCCCTACTATCAACCCGAGCGCTGGGCGGCCTCGGACCGGATCAACACGGTCCTCGCGCGCCTGCTCGATGCCGCGACGGGCGACGCCGCCGTCGCGTTGAACGAGATTTTTTCGCGCTACCGGGTGACGCCCGGCGATATGATCGGCAAGCTGCTGGCGCTCGCCGAGACCGACGTGACGGTGCTGCCCACCCTCACGGAGCAGCTCGCCGCCAGCGATAACGTGCCCGCTTCCGCGCTGCCCGTGCTCATCCGTGCCGCGAAGCCCGGCCGCGCGCAGGTCAACGCGCTCTACGCGATCATCAAGCTCGGCACGCCCGACGCCGCGCGCGCGGTGCTCACCGCGCTGCCCACCGTGCCAAAAAACGGTTCCCGCGGTGACGCCTCCAGCGACAAGGTTTCCTACGCCTTCTTCCTCTCCCCCCTGTTGGAAAACCACCACGCCTTCTTCGAGGCGGAAGCGGCGAAGGTGGACGGCCTCACTTCCCAGTGGGCCGACGCCGGGTTGCTGCACCTGGCCTTGAGGAAATTTGGCTCGCCCGAGGCCCGCGAAGGCGCGCGCAAGGCACTCGATGAAGGCTGGAAGGATCCCGCCCGCCGCGCCCAAATCATCCGCGCCGCCGCCCTCGGCCGCGAAGCGAGCCGCGCGCCGGCCATCATCGCCGCGCTCGATGATTCGAATGCGGATGTGGTCAACGCGGCCAAGTCGACCGTTGCCGCGCTCAAGCTCGAGCCCGAGACGATTCGGGCCGAGGCGGCCCAGCAGGCGCCGCTGCTCGGAACACTGGCTCCGGCGGCGGTGCTCGATCAGGTGGTGGCGCTGCGCGGCGATCGCGCGCGCGGCGAACAGTTGTTCACCCAAGCCGGCTGTGTCGCGTGCCATACCGTGAACACGAGCGAGCCGCTGAAAGGCCCCTTCCTCGGCAACATCTCGGCCCTCTACCGACGCCGCGAACTCGCCGAAGCCATTCTCGATCCCGGCAAGACCATCGCGCAGGGCTTTAGCACGCACCAGTTCACGCTGAAGAACGGCGTGGTGAAGATGGGCTTTGTGACCCGCGAGGCCGCTGACGTGGTCTCGATCCGGAACATCACCGGCGAGAAAGACGAAATCAAACTGGCCGACGTGGCCCAGCGCGCGCCCCTCCCGATCTCGCTCATGCCGCCGGGCCTGATGAACGGCTTCACCGTTCGTGACCTCGCCGGGTTGCTGGATTATTTCGAGTCGCTGCAGACAGGCGGGAAGTAACTGGCTGCGGCTTCCAGCCGCAGGTCATCGAGCAACTCAGGCACTCGTCCGCCGAGTTGCTCGATCCATTGTAGGCCAGCCGCTGAGCTGGCTGTCGGAGCCAGGTCGGCGACCTGGCCTACAGCTCGGCGAGCACATCCGGAAGCCTCACGCCACGGACGCAAAGGTCGCAAAGAAAACCGCCGTCATCCTTGGCGAATGTGGCGTGAGGGCTCGGCGCCTTGCAAGAACGACTACTGCTTCAGCGCAAACGCCACGTACGCATCCCCCATCCCCGACGCGCCGCCGACCCGGCCGCCACCCGTCGCCGTAATAACCACGAATTGCCGGCCACCGACTTCGTAGATCGCCGGCGCCGCCGTGCCCGCGAACGGCAGCTTCGCTGACCACAGCTCTGCCCCCGTGTCCGCATCGAAGGCCCGCAGCTTCTCATCCTGCGTGCCCGCCACGAAAACCAGCCCGCCCGCCGTCACAGACGCGCCACCGAGATTTTGCGATCCCGTCTTCGGGACGCCCTGCCGCGTGAGCTCCTCCAGTTCGCCCAGCGGCACCCGCCAGAGAACTTTCCCCGTGCTCAGATCGTAACAGTTGAGCAGTCCCCAAGGGGGCTTGATTCCCGGATAGCCTTCGTGGTCGACCAGGAATTGAAAGCCGTCGAAGAAATACTTCGGCCGATCATCGGCCGCCGCCACATTGCCGCCGCGGCTCGGCGGCTGGTTGCGCCGAAAAAGAAAATCCACGAGATCCTTTTTCTCCTCCGCGCCGAGGACAAGGATCGGCGGCATCGTCCCCTTCCCTTTCGCGATCACCGTGAGCACCTCCGCCTCCGTCATCCGCGACTTCAATCCGATCAAGGGGGTCGAAATCCCCATGCCTGCACGGGTCGGTCCGTGACAGGTGGCACAGTGCTGGCCGTAATGCTTCTCGCCCGCTGACGCCGGGTACCGCGGATCGCGCTCGCGTTCATCATTCGCGACGACGGTGATTTTCGATACCCAGCGATTCGAAGTCACGTAGAGCCGGCCCGTCGGCACGTCGACCGCCGCGCCGGACCATTCGGCCCCGCCGCGCGAGCCGATGTAGAGCGTCGGCTTTCCCTCCACAAACGGCGCGAAAAAACCGTAGTTCGAACGCGCGACCACTTGCTGCACGAAGGCCCGCGCCTCCGGCGTACGCTCCGTGATGTCCTGCGGGTTGAATTCGCTCCGCGACAGCGGCTCGGGCAGTTCCGGGTCCGGCTGGTACGGCGAAGTCCGCTCGCCCGGCAGCGTCGAGGGCGGGGCGCGCCGCAGTCGCACGGGAAAAATCGGTTTTCCGCTCACGCGATCGAGCACGAACAAATGACCGGACTTCGCCATGCAGGTCACCGCATCGACCTGTTTCCCGCCGCGCTGGATCGTGACGAGATTCGGCGGGGCGCAGACGTCGAGATCCCAGATGTCGTGCCGCACATCCTGGAAATGCCAGAGCCGCTTGCCGGTCAGCGCATCGAGCGCCAGCACGCAATTGCTGAACAGATTGTCCCCAAGCCGCCCCACGCCGACCATGTCGGGCCGCGGGGCGCCCAGCGCGACGAACGCCATCCCGCGCGCATCGTCGATCGAAAGCCCGCTCCACCCGTTGGCGCCCGCCTGCGGGCCGTCCCACGTGTCGGCGCCGAATTGCTCGCCGCGCGCGACCGAGCTGAACCGCCAGAGCGGCTTCCCGTTGCGCACATCGAACCCATAGATATCGCCGTTGATCCCGGTCGTGATGAAAACGTGTTTGAATACGGCGCCGCTGGCGGTGGCGCCGGTGTCGATCGGCGTGCGGCCCGCTTCGCCGAACCCCGGCACCGCGTTGCCCGTCTTGGGATCGACGGCATAAATCCAATCGCCGGCGCCGAAGAGGACGCGCGGCACATTGTCCCGATCGCCCGGCCAGAAAACCAGTCCGCGTCGCGCCGGCGCATCCTGCGCGCGGGGCTGTCGCGGCGCTTCCAGTTGTTTCCGCCAGCGCTCGACGCCGGTGACCGCATCGACCGCGACAATCGCGCGGCCCGGCGTCGGCGCGAACAGCAGTCCGTCGACAATGATCGGCGTGCACTGGATATTCGCCGCCCCGTCCTTGGAACGGTAAGTCCACGCCACCTCGAGCGATTGCACGTTCTCACGCGTGATCTGTTTGAGCGCCGAATAGCGCCGCGCCCCGTTGTCGCCCTGCGAGCGCGTCCAGCCGCGGAACGGCCCGATGTTGACCGCGACCGCCGGAGCCAGTTCTTCGGGCATCGCCGCCGGGATGACCGCGAATTCCGGCAGTGACGCGCGCGCTTGGGCATCGTCCTGCGCGTACGCCATTCCACCGACGCCACTGGCAAATACGATTAACAGACCGCGCAACGAGATCATGGGTGAAACCTACCTGCCTGAAGTTGCTTAGGAATCAAATTTTCAGCGTAGCCGCAGGCCTCCCTGCGTGCCGAGTCGTTCGAAAAGGCGAAACAACAGGCACTGAGGACTGTTGCTACGTCCGGCAAACAAGCACCGCAAACCGCCAGCTCCGCGAGCTGACCTACAATCACCCTGTAGGCCAGCTCGTCGGCTCGCTTCTTTTCCCCGACCGTCTCCGAAAGTGTCACCTAATACCTGGATTCCGCAGTAGGAAGTGCATCGGTAATGGGTGCACGGAGAATTCTGCGAGCCGCCGGCTGGCAGCAGCGCCACTGCAACGTTGCCCGAGTGCCCGCGTTTCGTCCCTCCACTCAAAAGCAAATTGAAATCGTTGCGAGGCCCCGGGCGTAGGCGCACCTTCAACGAGTTCATCCCCCAGGTGAACATTCGCGGCTTCGACAGCTCCGCCGCCATGCGCAACGGCGTCCGCGGCCTGACCACGCCCGACATGAATTCCATCGCGCGCGTCGAGACCGTCAAGGGCCCCGCCGCCCTCCTCTACGGCCAGACCCAGCCCGGCGGCGTGATCAACTACATCACGAAAAATCCCTCGCCCCAGCGCAAGACCACCGTCCGGCTCAGCGCCGGCAGCGACCAGCTCTTCCGCTCCGAAGTCGACGCCACCGGCCCCATCAATGCCGCCAAGACTTTCAACTACCGGCTCGGAGCCACCTACTACACCGTGGAGAAGGGTGAGCGCCAGCGCTCCCTCGAGCGCGTCGCCCTCGCCCCCATGCTGCAGTGGAAACCGTTTCAATCCACCAGCATCGTCGTCCGCTACAGCATCACTCACGACGACATCCGCCCCGCCGAGGGCCTCGCGCTCAAACCCACCGGCGCCATCAATCGCGGCGGCGATCCGTCCTACTTCTATCCTTTCAACAACCTGGATCCCGTCGACACCCCCCAGTGGGTCGACCTGCCGGCCCCGGCTTCATCAAGGACAGCCCGTCGTCCTATCGCGACTACAAGCCCGTCGTCTGGGAGCTCGAGGCCACCCAGCGCCTCAGCGCCGCCATGGATCTCCGGCTCAACTTCGCCTATCACCGTCGCGCCCGTTCCAGTATCCGCGAAGGTGGCACGGGACTCATCAATCCCTGGACCCTCGCCAACCCCAGCGCTATCAGCAGGACGGCCTGCCCGCGCCCAATCTCGACGCGCTCCCCTGGGGCGCACTGCTCGAGCCCGAGTTTGGCCGGAGCTTCGAATATGGCGTGAAGACCGACCTCTTCGAGAACCGCGCGATGATCAACCTCGCCTACTACGTCATCGACAAGAAGCATGTCTCGCGCGGGAAGAGCTCCGGCGATCCCGGAGTTTCTGGGTGGAGTTTTGCAGGAGCTCGCCACTCGCCACTCTTCCCTCTCGCGCGGCGAGGGTTACAGCAGCCGCGCGAACAGCCGGAAAACAAATTCCTTCGTCCGCTGCCGCCAGGGGCGCCGCTTCCACTGCTCCAGCTTGATCTCGTCCGACTGCGCCTGGTCCTGCGCGAAGACCTCGAGCATCCGTCCCGCAAATTCCCGGCTGAGCACCACCGCCGCCACCTCGTCGTTGTCCACCGCGCTGCGCCAGTCGAGGTTCGCCGACCCCACGCACGACCACACGCCATCAATCACCAACGTCTTCGCGTGCAGCAGCGCCGCTCGCCGCTCGTAAATCTTGACCCCGCCGCTCAACAATTTCGTGTAATGCGAATGCGCCGCATAGGCGGCGGAGCGTGAATCCGTCATGCTCGGCAGAATCAAACGCACATCCACCCCGCGTTGCACTGCAGCGAGCAGCGCCTGCACGAGTTGCTCATCGGGGACGAAATACGCGTTCGTAATGTAGACCTGCTTCTCGGCGTGGGTGAGTGCGGCGATAAACGTCAGGTAAGTGGCGCTAAAAGGATCGTCGGGCGTGCTGCCAATTGCCCGCACCAGATCTTTCCCCTGCGGCGGCACTTGGGGCAGGTAGTCCTCTTTCCGCAGCGGCGGACCCTTCTGCTTCTCCCACGTTTCCAAGAAGAGTTTCTGAAACTCCGCCACCACCGGGCCATCGATCTGCACATCCGTGTCGCGCCAGCCGCTGCTCTTCGCATCCTTGCCCCTGCCAGAACTCCGGCCGCTGCCGCTGCCACCGCTCCCGCTCCCGCCCCGGCCGGCGTGGGCGCTGCTCGTGGCGTAGACATCGTCGATATTGATCCCGCCGAGGACAACCGTGCGGCCGTCGACGATCGTCAGCTTGCGGTGGTCGCGATGATTCAGGCTCCAGCGCTTTCCTTTCGTCGCGAGCGGGTTCACCGGATTGAACTCCACGACCTGCACGCCGCCCTGCCGGAGCCGTTCGAAATATTCCTTCGGCGTCTTGAGACACCCGGCGCTGTCGTAGAGCACATTCACCTTCACGCCCGCCGCGGCGCGCTCGAGCAGCAGTTCCGCGAACTCCTTGCCGGTGTCGTCGTCCCGGATGATGTACTTCTCGACGTTGATCGTATGCTTGGCTGCCCGCATGGCCTTGAACATCGCGGCATACGTCTGAGGCCCGTCCAGCAATACGGTCACCTTGTTGTCGAGCACCAGCGGCGCGCCGGACACCTCCTCCTCGATTGCGGCCTGCCGCTCCAGGATGTCGAGGTCGCCCGCTTTTTTCTTCAAGGCACCGAGGACTCGCTCGCTCGTCCGTTTCGAGACCGGGCCCCATGCATTCTTGAACTCGGTCGCCTGGGTCGCGTGACGCTGCGACACGAGCCGTGCATCAGAAATTCCGGCACAGCCGGCACCAAGCACTAGCCAGCCCGCGAGGGCCAGAAGCGTGACGGCGTGGGTCCCGGCGAGTCGGGACCGGCGGTAAGTCGGCGGAAACGAGGCGCTGGGCGATGCGGCGGTTGAAGTGGTAATGCCCCAATAGACTTCGACTTGGCGTTCCGGTGCCCGCGTCCGGATTGGGTATTACGCCCCAACAATCTCTGAGCTCACGTGAAGCCGCGAGGGTCGCGAAGAAGTGAATACCAGCCTCCTTCCTCCTTTGCAGCCGGCTTGGGCTTCGGCTGGCCTGGAATATCCCCTCGGACGATATCCGCATCGAAAACTGACATCGCTGCTGTAGGACAGGTCGGTGACCTGGCTCGCATACCGCCAGCTCAGCGAGCTGGCCTACAGCAACCGTTGCCCCTGTAGGCCAGCTCGCTGGCTCGCTGGCGTGGTACCGGATTCCGTCCGCTACGTCCCGCAGAATGTCTCGTACGCACCCGCACCGTCCGGGGCCGGCAGACGGTAGGCCGGTGCTGG
>JBKJRG010000353.1:0-8796 GCA_046594805.1 Opitutaceae bacterium
TGAAGCGGGCAATGGCGCGGACGTGCAGAAATATTCCGACCAGTTGATGCAGATTGATCCGCAGAGCCCATGGACATCGCGGGCAATGTCGCTCCGCGCGAGCATGCCGGTCACGGCAGTTTCCTTGCCGGCGCCGGCCGCGGGTGCGCCCGCCCCCAAGAAGGATGAAGGCACGCCGGGCATGCAGGTGAAGCTGCCGGGCAAGTAAGCCGGTCGTTTGTTGCCGGGCATTCAATCCACGGATTCCAGCGTGTGCGGCCACGGCTCGCCTTGTCCGATCAGGCCGGCCCGGACCGGATTCAACCGGATATAATCTGCCTTGAGTTGCCAGTTCTCGCCCGCACGGACCCGGTGATCGAAAAAGTCGCGCTGCCACTTGAGGCCGGCATCGCGCGCAGTGAAGCGCTTCCAATTCCCAACCACGGCGCGCATTTGCTCATCGCGCGGAAAAGCGAGCAACGCATGCGCGTGGTCCGGCATCAGTAGAAACAAGCGGGCAAACCAGCGTTGGTCCCGGTGATAATACCTGACGGCGTCGAGGAGTTTTTCAGCCACGGCCCCCACGGTGAGTTGCGGGAGGCGGCGAGTGGCGCAATGAATCGTGATGAAGAACAAGGAACCATCGGGCACCCACGTTGGGGTGTCGTGCGGGAGATATTTGCGGGGCACAAATCTCACGATTGAGAAAACCTTTTTCAGGTGGGGCTGGCTCTCCGAGCCGGCCTGGGTTCCAAGGCCGTTTCGCGTTGCAAGGTGCGGCTCACGCTGGAACCCAAGGCGGCTCGGAGAGCCGCCCCCACCTTTAGGGGACGGTGACTTTGGGGCGGCGTCGCCGGTGCCACGTGGCCGCCGCCAATGCAATCGCGCCGGCGATGGTCGCGTAGGTCGAGGGTTCGGGGATCGCGCTGGGCGTCCACGTAAGCGTGAGATCGTTGCCGGAAAGCGCGGTCGCAAACGAGCCGGTGCCGCTCCAGGTCGCGTTGTTCACCATGAAGGTGCCGGTGATGGTCGACGAGGCATTGCCATCGACGATCAGCCAGCTCTGGGCGGAATTCCAAAAACTGTTGCCCTGGTTGGGGGCCTGGTTGCTCCCGAAGAGCGGGGAGAGCGCAACCGAATTGGTGGCGAGACTCGCGGCGCCGGAGAGGGTGATGAGATCGAAATTTGTGCCAGCGCCGCTCGTGGTGAGACTGCCGAGTTCCCACGAATAGGCGGAGCCGGACGCAAAGGTCAGCGAGCCGATTACGGTCAGGTTACCGGGGCTGTTGCCGGGCGCGATCGAGCCGCCGCTGGCGATGGTGAGCGTGCCGGTCAGCGAGCCCGTGCCGCTGATTCTGCCGCTGAAGGTGGCGGAGCCAGCCCCGCTGAGGATGCCCGCTGAGCCGAGGGTGATGTTGTTGCCTGCCGTGACGCCCGAGGAAACGGACAATGTGCCGCCACTCACTGTTGCGCTGCCCGTGCCGAGGGCGGAGTTGTGGCTGATGATGAGGGTGCCCGCGTTCACCGTGGTGCCGCCGCTGTAGGTGTTGGCGCCCGAGAGCGTCGTCGTCCCGGTCCCCGCGAACGTGAGCCCTCCGCCAGTCGAGCCAGCGATGACGCCGCTGAAGGTGGCGCCGCTGCCGGTGCTGTTGTTGGTCACCGTGCGAGACGCCGCGCCGAGGTTCACCGCGCCGCTCCACTGGGGAGTGCCTGAGCCGCTGAGGGCAAAGTCGCCTCCAATAGTAATACTCGTGGGCGTGAACGCCCGGGCCCAGGACGATTGAATCGTGCCGCCGTTGATCGTGAGCGCGCCGGTGCCGAACGCCTTGTCGCCAGAAACGATCACCGTGCCGGCATTCAACGTGAAGCCACCGGTGAATCCAGTCGAAGCCGTCATCGCGCCCGTATTCCACGTGCCGGCGCCGTTTTTGATGAATCCCGTCGTGCTGTTGTTGGAAATGGTCTGGCTCGTCCACGTCAGCAGGCTGCCCGTGCCGACATCGATGGTGCGCACGGCATTGTTTGAACTGAGGGTGCCGCCCGCCGTGACGGTTACTGCCACACCATTGTCGACGGTGACATTGCCGATCGAGGTGGTGGCGAAGGTGACGGTGGAGTTGGCGCTGAAGCGGACGTTGGTGTTGATCGACCATGCCGTCGTGAACGGGCCGGTGGAGACACTGGACCAGTTGGCGGTGGTCCAGGTGGCGGAAGCCGCGTTGGTGTTCCAATACAGGGTCTGGCCGCCCAAGTCGGCCGCCCCCGCCAGCGTGGCGAGAGCGAGGGCGAGGCAATGGGTTCGTGGCGTCATGGCGTTGTTCCGCTGCGCCGCACCGCGTGGAGTGGGCATGCCCTCACGATTCCGCGCGGCAGCACCTTCGCCAATGGCGCCGAATACCTGAATCTAGGTAGGGCGACTAGGGTCTCTTGGTAGGTGCGAGGCTCGCGTGGCCACGAGCGTGAGCGAGTGGTTTGCAGGGCAGGCGACACGAAAGCCTCCGCTCGCTCACGCTCGCGGCTACGTCGTGTTCTAGGGTGCAGCTTCGTAGACTTCGACCAGCACTACACCTATGCCGTTTCCCCCGGCCGACACTTGCGCGGTGTACGCGCCGGGCTCGAGGTAGAGCAACATCGCGGCGTCGAGACTCTGGCCGCCCAGCGGGAAGGCGCCGGCTTTCGCGGCGGCCTCGCGAATCGCCGAGGCATCGGCATCGCGGAACCAGTCGTCATTGGTTTTCAGCGACGTCGAACCACGGAAGAGGGTGAGCGTCGGATTCGGGAGCGCGCCGGCCAGATTGAACGGCGGGGCGCCGAGCGTCGGCCCGATACCGCGCACCAGCACGCGCTGCGGCGCGGTGCCAGTGATGACAAACCCCGCAATCAGCGGCGAGCCCGGCGCAGTGATCCCGCGCGCGGAAAGATTGACGAGCCGCCGCGCCCCCGGGGCCTCGTTGGCGTCGAGCACCTCGTAAACTTCGGCGAGCGTCGTCCCCGAGCCCCCGCCGACCACCACGGTGTAAGCGCCGGGCGAGAGCGTCGTGAGCAACGCGGCGTCCGCGCTGCCCGGGCGAAAAGCAAAGGCGCCCACGCGGGTGCCGGCGGCTGTGATGGCGGCAGCGCTGGCCGCGGGCACGTTCCAATCGTCGTTTTGCGCGATCACGAGGCTCCCACGGTAGAGTTGCAGCGTCGGGTCGGGCAGCACGCCGGGCAGATTGAAGGGCGCGGCGGCGAGAGCGGGTCCGGCCACGCGGATCAGCAACTGTTTCGACGCCGCACCGGACACCACAAAACCCGTGATGAGGGTCGCGGCACCCGGGCTGGTGACGCTGCGCACGGAAACGTTGACGAGATGCTCGGTGCCGGAAAGCACGCCGGCCGCCCCGGCCAGGAGCGCGGACGCGCCGGTGCCGGCACCGACCGTGCCCCGCAGGGCGCCGCGATCGAAGGAGAGGTCCAGCGACGCGTTCGTGGCGGTGGATGGCACGACCAGCCGGCCTTCGGCGGACAATGCGAGCGGTTGGCTGACACTGCTCAGCTGGCCCGCACGGGAAATCAATCCGTACAAAGTCCCGTCCGGCGCCACAATGAAGTAGCCACGATCATTCGCGCTGCCGAGCAGCGCCGCCTGGTAAAAGCCGGCATGGAGCTGGGCGGGACCGCTGCGGGCCGCCCGCGTGCCCTCCAGTGTCACGCCGAGTTCCGGCAACGCGCCCGTGACAGTCCCGCTCGCCTCATCGAGCGTGCCGCGCAAAGTCACCGTTTGCGACGCTGCGGCCAGTGGTGGGGACGGCGCATCGGCCTGCGACGACGCCGCAATCGCGGTCCCGGCGAGCGTGCTGAAAGTGAGCGCGAACCGCCCGGTGAGGTCCACCGTGAGATCGCGGACGACGAAGCCGGTTTGCGCCGCCGGGAGGTGGCCGAGGAAAATCGCGCTGCCGTCGGCGCGCACCTGCAGCGCGAAGCCGCCAATCGTGCCCGGGAAACGGCCAAAATAATCCCCGGCCAGGTCGCGGGTCGTGACGGCGAGCGTGGCGATTGCGCTGGTGGCGGAGCCGAGCGGGTTGGTGACGACGACATCGTAGCGGCCCGCGTCCGAGCTGCGCGCGCCCGGAATGGTTAGCAGCGCGCTCGTGGCGCCGGGAATGTTCACGCCGTTTTTGCGCCACTGGAAGGCTGGCGCCGGGACACCGGTGACCGCCACCGCCAGCTGGACCGGCTCGCCGGCCAGGACGGCTTGATCGCCCGGCGAGCTGACAATGACCGGCGCCGCGCGCACCACCAGTTGCGCGGACGCAGTCGCGACGCCGCCGCTGTTGGTTACGACGATCGTATAACGGGCCGCATCGGCGAGCGTCAGCCCGGCCAGCACCAGCGTGGGGCTTTCGGCGCCGGCAATCGGGCTGCCGTCCTTCTGCCATTGATACGTCGGCGCGGGCGTGCCGAGGGCGGAGGCGCGGAAGGTGGCGGTGCCGCCCGCGTCCGCTAGCTGGTTCGCCGGGCTGACCAGGAGGAAAGGGGCGGCCGCGCCCGCGACGAAGGAGAACGTGCGGTCGACTGTGATGGCGGCGTAGGTGGCGTTGCCGGCCTGGCTGGCCCGGATGATAACATCGCCGGTGCCGGTCAGGAGATTGCCCGCGAGCGAACCGGATCCTGAGACGAAGCTCAGTGTCACCGGGAGCCCGGCGGTTGAAACCGGGTTCAACGTCACGCTCGCCCCCGCGGGGAAGGAGGTGGCACTCGGGCCGAAGGAAATGGACTGGGCGCGCTTGTTCACCAGCACCGAGACCGGCACGGACGAGACCGTGCCGAGCGAGTTGGTCGCGGTGAGCACGTAGAGACCACTGTCGGCGGGCGTGGCGTTCGGGATGGTTAGGGTGGCGCTGGTTGCACCCGGGATGGGCAGGCCGTCTTTTTGCCACTGGTAGCCGGGGGCCGGGGAGCCGTTGGCGGCCCCGGTCAGCGTGACCGTTTCGCTAATGAGAACGGTCACGCCGACCGGCTGGGTGATGAGCGAGGGCGGCGCGAGGGCGGCGACGACATGGAAGGTGCGCTCGACGGGCGGCGCGGGGGCGAACGTGCCGCCGCCAACCTGTGTGGCCCGCAGGGTGACGGCGCCCAGGTTGCCGGTGAGGGTGACGACATTGCCGCTGAGGTTGGCAATGGCGGGCGAGCCGCTGACAATCGCCAGCGTTACGGGCAGGCCGCTGCTCGCGGTGGCGGAAAGCGCAAAGGGCGGATCGTCGGGCAGATGATCGGCGGGAGCGGGGAAGGCGATAACCTGCGCGGCGGGACTGATGATGAAACCCGCGGAAGCCAAGCCCTGGTAATTCGTGTCGTTGATGGTCGCAACCAGCGCGTAGCCCCCGATGCCGGTGGGTGGTGAGCTCGAACCGCCATAGGTGAAATCGACGGAGAGTCCCCCGGGCGAGGTGGTGGCCGTCGCGCTGCGCGGCGCACCGGTGTAAGCTTGGTTGAGTGTACCGAGTGCGATCGTCGCGGCTGCCTTCGCGACCGTCAGCGTCCCGCTGGCCGAGCCTTGATAGTCCGGATCGTTGATTGTGGCGACCAGCGCGTAGGAACCGGCATTGGTCGGCGGCGTGGGGCTGCCGTTGTAGGTGAGTGTGACGGTGCGGCCGGTGGGTGAGGTGGTGGCGGTCGCCGTCCGCGGTGCGCCGTTGTAGGTCTGCGCCAGGGAGTCGAGCGTGACGGCGGCGGGAGCCGGCACATAAGTTAGAGTTGCAACGGCTGAAGTAATGCTCCCGTTCGCATCCGATACGATGACAGTGTAATTCCCGGCATCAGATGAGGAGATATTGGTTAACGTTAGTGTGGGCGTCGTGGCTGTACCGTTATTCAGAATATTTGCGCCGCCCTTGCGCCATTGGTACGTCAGGACGCCGCTGCCGTTTGCAAATATGGGAAAACTCGTGGAGCCACCCAGGGTATTTGAGCTACTGACTGGCTGCGACGTAATCGCAGGCGGTGGGGCGACAAGGATGGCGAAGTCATCGATGGCAAAAGTGTCGCGGCTGTTGGTGCCCGAAGAGGGGGCTAACGCTACGACGCGAAACCACGCGTTCGCCTGGTTATTGAGTGTTCCTCCCCATATGCTGGAGTTAACGGCGACGGTCGTGGCACCAAATGCGCCGGGGTCGCTGAAACTTGCAAGTGTCGTCCACGAAGTTGGGGTCGGACCGATTCCGTACTGGAGCGACCAAGTCGTCGCGCGTGGTTGAACCGACAGCATCTGAGCTGAAAACGAGACCGCACTTATCCCAACGCCGATACTCGAGAAATTAAAAGAAAACGCAGTCCCGGGGTCTTGACCGAGGGTGCCGGTCTGACGGACGCCCAAGGTGCGGTCGGGCGCACCGTTTTGCACCGTCGTAGATTCAGCTCCAGTGAAACCTGCATTGTCGGCTGCGGCGACGTTTTTAAAACCTGCTGCCGTGTCGGCCCATGATGTCGCCGCCGATGCGAACGGTTGCGGCGACCCGAGTGAGTTTGAACCTGCGCTAAAATACACGCCCCACCCAGCGGGTAATCCTGCTCCCAAGCCGTTAAAATTCTGCGCGTAGGTGCCAGGGGATAAAGGAATCTGCGCGTTGAGTCCCGCCACGAGAAACACCAACCCGCACACACCGACGAAGCCGGAACGCATGAGCCTCTTCAACCAACGGGCGGACGCGTTGTCCATGCCGCCGTTGTCCCAAAATGCGGGTTCTCGCCTAAGGAGTCGGGGCGCTCCGCAAGCCCACGGCAATTCTCCACCGACCCAAAACCCAAAACCCAAAACCCAGAACCCCGCTCACCGGAGCGATTTCAGGTAGGCAAACAGGTCGCTGACGTGCTCGGGCGGGAGGCCTTCCAGGAGACCTTCGGGCATGAGGGAGCGGCGAAGGTAACTCGTCTGGCGGATCTCCGCGCGCGGGATTCGGCGATCCTCGGCGCCCGGAGCGCGGAGGACAACAAAGTCGTTTGTCTCCTCCCCGAGGAATCCGTCGCGCACGCTGCCATCCTGCAGCACGACGCGGAAGGTCCGGTACGCGCTCTCCATCGCGGCATGAGGAGTGAGGATATGGCGCAGCAGGGCCTCGACGCCGGTGTTGCCCACGCCGTCGAGCGGCGGCGCGATCGAGCCGCCTTTGCCGCCATGCTGGTGGCACGTAAGGCAGAGAGCGGTGAAGAGCTCCTTGCCGTGCTCGGGATTGCCCCGGATGTTGGCGAGCGTGCGGAAACGCGCGAATTTTTCATCCCGCACGGCAGCCTCGGCGGCGGTGAGGAGCGCGGGTGCATCGTCGGTGACGTCGATGCGCGCTTTCCCATTCAACGGGCCCCAGTTGGCGCCAGCGAAGAGATGAGGGAGATCGGCGGGTCGGGTGGCTCCGGCGAAACTGCGGTCGAAGTTTTCGCGGATTTGCTGCGCGTTGCGGGCGACATTCCAGACGCGAAACTCGGAGAGCCAGCCGGCCGTGCCGCCGGATTTCGGATTGGTCCGGCCCACGTCGAGGCCGGCAAACGCGTCGGTGTTCACGGTCGTGCTCGTGGCGTCGAGTTCGCCGTTGAGGTACAAGGAGAACGCGCCTTGTGCGTCGCGGGTAATGGCGTAGTGGGTCCAGACACGCGCGGCGGTTTTTCGCTTCGCGATGACGATGTCGTTCGTGCCGTCGCCAATCCAGACCCGCAGTTGAGCGGCGTGGAAATTGATTGAGAGCCGACCGGGAGCGCCGAGGAGGGCGTCGAGGTTGTCGATGACGGGATCGAGTTTGACCCAGCACTCGAGGGTAAACGGGCCGGCCAGCGCGATCTGGGTGGCGGCGAAATCGTCGTGGTGCCCGTCGAGGCGCAGGGCGCGCTGGGCGTCGCCGCCGAGTTCCTGCCAGAGGGAGGCGACGGTGGGGTCCGAGGGGAGAAGCATGCGGAGCTTGTCGGCGGTGCTCGCCCCGACATCGGCTTTGGCCACGGTATTGGCGCGGAGACCAGCGACGATGGCGGCGGCGCCGGATGCAGTACTCGCGAGGCGATCGAGGGCGGCTCCGCGTTGGGCGGTCGTGAGCGCAGGGAGCAATTGCACGAGTCGCGTGGGGGCGTCCGGCGCGTGGGAAGTGGCGAGCGCCGCGAGAGCCTCGTCGCGGACAACGGGGTCGGTCGACTCGCGGGCCAGGCGTTCGAAAAGCGCGGTGGGACCGCTGGCATTTTCGCGCAGGGCGCGGAGGGACGCGAGAGCAGGAGACGGGGAGGAAATCGAAAGAGGAGCGGCTGGCTGCGTGAGGGCCGAAAAATCGCGAGTGAGTACGGCGGTGAGTTCGGCTTCGGTCGCGGCGAGTTTGAAGGCGCCGGCGACCTGGGCACCGAGCGTGCGGTCGGCGGTCTCTACGCTCGAGAGGAGTGATTGTGCCGAGCGCGTGAGCGCGGGCGTGAGCGGCGTGGCGTCGAGATTGGTGCGAAGGGCGAGCAAGGCGCGGAGGACGGCGGTGCGCGTGGCGGGTTGGCCGAGCGCCTGGCTCAGGGCATCGCGGACCGCGGGTTCGCCGAAGTGCGCGGCGAGGGCGCGCACTTCTTCGTCGCCGAGCGGACGCGTGAGTTCGGGCGCCAGGCGGGCGAGTCCGACGGCGGCGTCCTTGCCACCGAGCGCGAGGGTGGCGAGGACGCGGTTTTCGAGCGGAAGAGCGCGCCCTTCCGGCGAAGCGAGCAGGGCGGCGGTGGCGGCGGGATTACGCTCCATCGCCCAGCGCGCGAGGTAGCGCTCGAATTCGCGCTCGTACCGCGGCCAGGGTGCGGCGTCAGGCAGTGATTCGCGGCCGAGTTGCGTGGCGA
>JBKJRG010000380.1:0-9341 GCA_046594805.1 Opitutaceae bacterium
GCGCGCCCGGCCGCGTAGATGGGTATTCATCTCTGCAGCGAACGACTGCGAAGGATGACAGAGATCCTTCGCATCCGCTCAGGATAACGGACCCAGGGAAAAACAAAAAAGGCCGCGAGGTCGCGGCCTTGAAGTGACACCGGCTTCCAGCCGGTGATTTGGTCCGGCGCCTTACGCGGACTGCTTCTGCGACTTCATGGTCTTCTGCCGAAGACCATTATTCAGGATCCGCTTGCGCAGGCGGAGGCTCTTCGGCGTGACCTCGACGAATTCGTCCGCGGCGATGTATTCGATCGCACGTTCGAGCGAGAGCTTCGTGGCCGGCGTGAGCCCGGCGGCGACACCTTCGCCCTGGGAGCGGAAGTTGGTCAGCTTCTTTTCGCGCACCGCGTTGCAGGCGATGTCCTCGTTGCGGGGATTCTCACCGACGATCATGCCTTCGTAGACATTCTCGCCGGGGCTGACGAAGAGCTTGCCGCGCTCCTGCACCATCACGAGGGCGTAGGAGGTCGTCTCGCCCGCCTCGGTCGCGATGAGCGTGCCAGTGATGCGGGTGAGAACTTCGCCGGCATACGGGCCGTATTCCTTAAAGAGATGGCTCATGACGCCGCGACCGCTCGTCGCGTTGACGACGTCGATTTCCATGCCGATGAGGCCGCGGGTGGTGATGGTCGCCTCGATCATCGTGGAGTGCGCGAGCTTCTCCATGTTCGTCAGCAGACCCTTCCGGTTCGCGAGATTTTGCATAATCGCGCCGACGCACTCGTCGGGCACTTCGATCCACACGGTCTCGTACGGCTCCATCCGCTTACCATCGACCTCTTTCTCAATGACGGTCGGGCGGGAGACGAGGAGCTCGAAACCTTCGCGGCGCATCGTCTCGACCAGCACCGCGACCTGCATCGCGCCGCGGGCCTTCACATTGAAGACGCCGGCCTTGTCCGTGTCGTCGACGTAAATTGAAACGTTCGTCTTCAGCTCGCGGAAGAGCCGCTCGCGCAGCTGGCGTGAAGTGACGAGCTTGCCTTCCTTTCCGACCAAGGGCCCGTCGTTGACGCAAAACTGCATCTCAAGCGTGGGTGGATCGATCTGCGTGAAGGGGAGGGCATGGCCCGCCTCGTCGGCAGTCAGGGTGTCGCCGATGTCGACGTCCTCGAAGCCGGACAGGCCGACGATATTACCGGCGACGGCCATTTCGGTTTCGCGGGTGCCGAGCCCGGTGAACTCGAACACCTTGGTGATCTTGGCGCGGATCCGCTTGCCGTCGGAATGGCGCACGACGAAGACGGCCTGCCCGATGTTGGCGGTGCCGCCGAGAATCTTCCCGACCGCGATCCGGCCCACGTAGTCGCTCCAATCGATATTGGAGACGAGCATGTGGAAAGGCTCGTTTGGCTTGGCAAAGGGCGGCGGAACATGATCGAGGATGGTCTGGAAGAGCGGCGACATGTCCTTCTTCTCCTCGCCGAGGTGATACATCATGTAGCCGTCGCGGCCGGAGCCGTAAACGACGGGCGCATCGAACTGCTCCTCAGTCGCATTCAGCTCCATGAGGAGTTCGAGCACCTTGTCATACATCTTGGCCGGCTCGGCGTTCTCGCGATCGATTTTGTTGATCACGAGGACGACCTTAAGGCCGTGGGCGAGCGCCTTGCGGAGCACAAAACGGGTCTGGGCTTGGGGGCCGTCGTAGGCGTCGACCACCAGCAGCACGCCGTCGACCATCCGCAGCGCCCGCTCGACCTCACCGCCGAAGTCGGCGTGGCCCGGGGTGTCGACGATGTTGACGATCTTGTCCTTCCAGTGGACGGACGTGTTCTTGGCCTTGATCGTGATGCCCTTCTCCTTCTCGAGGTCCATGGAGTCCATGGCGCGTTCCTCGACTTGCTGGTTGGCGCGGTAAACCCCGCCCTCCTTGAGCAGCTTGTCGACGAGGGTGGTCTTCCCATGGTCAACGTGGGCGATAATGGCGATATTGCGGATACTCTGGTTCATGCGGCGGACACGTGCGTTGTTGGAAAAAGAGGTCCAACGTGCGTCGCCGGCCCAACGAACGCAAGGCCGAAGGCGGCCCGGGCGCAATGCACCGCTTAACGAGCTGGGCGACAACCGCGCCGCCTACAGCTTACGCCCCGTTCGTGCGCAGCAAGGCGGGGAAGTAACACGTAAAACACGTGCCGCCCCCCATCTCCGTCTGGAATCCGACAAACCCCTGGTGCCGGCGCATCACCCGCAGCACGGTCGCCAAGCCCAGTCCCGTGGCGGTTTCCCGCGGCTTCGTGGTGAAAAACGGATCGAACAACCGCTCGCGGATTTCCGGGGGAATGCCGGTCCCGGTGTCGCGCACATTGATCGTCAGGAATTCGCCCTCGCTCGCATCCGGACCGATCGCGCGGGCATCGGCGCCGCTGAGTGAAACGAGGCCGGCCGAGAGCAACAGGCGGCCGCCCCCCGGCATCGCGTCGCGGGCGTTGACGCACAAGTTCATGACCACCTGGTGAAGCTGGTCAGTGTCGCCCAGAATGGCCGGCAAGCCTGGAGCGGTTTCGACATCCAGCAGAATGTGCTCGCCCATCAGTTTGGACGCGATGGCAGCGGTCTCGTGCAGGATGGGCCCAACCTCCACGGGGGTGACCGCCTGGTCGCCGCCGCGGGCAAACATGAGGATCCGGCGGAGCAGGGCCGCGCCGCGTTCCGCGCTTTGGCGGATCACGGCGACCCGCTCGCGCGCCTGGGGGCCGCCGGCGGCCTCCAGCGATTCCGCATTTCCAATGACCGCCATCAACAGATTATTCACGTCGTGGACGACGCCGCCGGCCAATTGGCCGAGGAGCTCGATCCGCTGCAGGCGAAGCACCTGGGCTTCGAGGGCGTTCCGTTCCGTGATGTCGCGGAGAATGAATTGAAGGAGCGTGCCTTCCGACCAGGGCAGCCGCACCACGGTCACATCCGCACAGGCCTCGGGAATCGGGGAAAGAAGGAGCGGGGTTTCGAATGAGTCGATGCGGCGACCGGACTCGAGCGAAGCCACGTCGCCCTTCAGTGATTCGGCCTTCGGCTGCGGAAAACAGTCGTAAATGGAACGCGACGAGGGCGTCACCAGCCGGGTGAAAGCGGCGTTCACGTTGAGGATCCGCCCCTGGCCGTCGGTCAGGACGATCGCATCGGGCGAATGGGCGACCGCGGCCTCGAAGCGGGCGCGTTCATCGCAGAGCTGCCGAAACCGATTCAATTGCGTGATGGTGCGAATCCGCATCCGCAGCTCGATCGGGTCGACTGGCTTGTTCAGGAATTCGTCCGCCCCGGCCGCGAGCCCGCGCAGCCGGGAATCCCGCCCCTCGAGCGCGGTCAGCAGCACAATCGGAATCTGGCGCAATGCAGGATTCGCGCGGAGCTGGCGGCACACTTCAAAGCCGTCCAATCCGGGCATGACGACATCGAGCAGGA
The DNA here is from genome assembly GCA_046594805.1 of Opitutaceae bacterium. Classification (GTDB taxonomy): domain Bacteria; phylum Verrucomicrobiota; class Verrucomicrobiia; order Opitutales; family Opitutaceae; genus ER46. Next base: position 3,448 of record JBKJRG010000380.1, read on the forward strand.
CGACGTCCGGAGAATTCCTCGCTGCCAGTTCGAGGGCCTGGGTGCCGTTCTCCGCAAACAGCACACTGTATTCTTCGGTCGAAAGCAGTCCCCGGAGCAGTTCGCGGCTGACGATATCGTCATCCACCACGAGCACGGTACGGGAACTGGACATGGGCGCGACGATGCAAGTCGCGCGTCTAAACGCCAGAAAACTATGCGCTGGGCCGGCGGTCAGCGCGTGAACTTGCGTTCACGAAACCAATACAGGAGCTGGTCCGCCCAGGGAGGGGCGGGACGATCCGGCCGGCCCAAGCCTAGCCCGTGGGCGCCATTCTCGTAAACATGCAGGGAAAAAGGCACCCCCGCCCGACGTAGTGCCGCCGCAAACAGCAGGCTGTTTTCCACCGGCACCGCTTTGTCCTCGACCGTATGCCAGAGGAAGCACGGGGGAGTTTCCTTGGTCACCTGCAACTCATTCGAGAGCAGCTTGAGCAGCTCGGCGGAGGGCTCGGCACCCAGCAGCTGTCGACGGGAACCCGCGTGGGTGAACTCACCAAATGAAATCACCGGGTAGCACATGACCGCGAGGTCCGGTCGGGCGCTTTCACGATCAATCGGATCGGTGGCGTCCGGCTTTCCGGCGTCGAAGTGCGTCGCAATCGTCGAGGCCAGGTGGCCGCCGGCCGAGGATCCCATTACGCCGATTCGGGCGGGATCGAGACCGTCGCGTTTCGCGAAGCTGCGCACAGTGCGCACTGCGCGCGCGGCATCGCCGAGCATGATGGGATGGCGATAGCCCGCGCTGCCGAGGCGGTATTTGAGCACGTAGGCGGTGATGCCCTGGGCGGCGAGAAACTCGGCGTAACCTTTGCCTTCATGTTCGGCGAGGCCGGAGTAGCCCCCGCCGGGGAAGATGACCATGGTGGCGCCGTTGCGCTTCGCCGGATCCGGTGCGAAGAGGGTGAGCGTGGGCATGTCCTGTGGCCGCTCGCCGAGTGAGCCGGGGGCGGCGCCGCTCCACAGCGGGATGGCGGTGGGGCTGGACGTGGCTTCGGCGGCGGTGAGCCGCAGACCGGCGACGGCCGCCAGGAAGGAGAGTACGAGCGCAGGGGGCGGAAGGAAAAAACGGAGCATGAGGGAAATTCCACTCGCTCACGCTCGTGGCTACAAGGCTGCGGTTCGTGCGGTTTTGGTGGCAGCGAGCGGAGTGGTTGCGGCTTCCAGCCGCAGATTGGTTCGGTAGATCGATCCGAAAATCTGCGGCAGGATGCCGCAGCCACTGCGAGCGCGAAGCCGCGCCCGGTTGTCGCCATCCGGGCACAAAAAAGGCCCCGGAAGTTTTAAGGCTTCCGAGGCCAATTTGTGGGGGTGGGCGTTCGTCACACGCTCTTTCCCGGCGGCACACGCTTGGACGCGCTCGCTTTCGCGGGCGATGTGCTTCCCGACGCCACTCTCCGCGGCATGCGGATGTTTCGGTCTCATGGCGGGACCGTCCTGACCGTTACCGGTCGGGATTTATCGAGTGAGGCCTCTGCGCCCGGTTCGGACGCTCCCTGCCGGGAGCGGCGCGCCGGACGTGGTGCTGACACGCCTGCAACTTTCACTTTCTCGCGTCGGCACCCTTACCACGGGGACGGCACCAGCTTGTGGCTGGCCGTTGGCCCCGCGTTACGGGTCTGACCTCTTACCTCTCAGGTTGCTTTCGCTTTTGCAGCGGGGTGACGTGTTTTTTCACGCCGCCCCATTTGAGGAGTTTCGCGGACTTTGCCTAGGTCCGCTCGCTCCCCGCCGTCGCGACTCCATTACGCGCCCGGCTCGTACGGCGAGCTGGGCCTTTTGGCGGGGTCGTCCCGCCGGGAATCGCGACTGCGTTCTGGTCTGCGCAGTAGCAACCAAAACCCTCTGGGGTAACTGCGTCGGCGCACGGATCGAAACATCCCGTGGGCCTGACTCGGCTCGAGCGCGGTTTCTAATCACGCCTTGCCGCTCAGTTCCTAGTTCGTATGTGGACTGACCGGATACGACTCCGGTCAGAGGAACTGGTGATATATGCCTCGCGTCGGCTTTCGCCGCCTGGAGGGGTTGGCAGCACCAGCTGCCGCCAACCATTCCCCGGTCGCCCGGGATTATCCCAGTCGTGCTCTCAGCGACGTTTTTCAGGCCGCTGCGCTTCGACTGTTCTATCAAGGAACGAGGAAGACAGTGCGGGTCGGGCGCGAAGTTTGAAGCTTTTGTTCTCACCAACTTGTTCACAGCGAAAACCGGTGAATAACTTGGGCATAATCTGGCCCACCGGTTATTCACAGTCGCGCACTGCGCGCGACTGTGCGGTTTGGAGTTTGGGGTTTTGGGTTTGGAGTTGAGGAAAACGATCGCCGTTCGTGGGGACGCGACGCCCTCGTCGCGTGGCTTGGCGGGAGAAAGCCGAGGGAGAAAAGCAGGAAGCCGGGAAACCATAAGCAAAGCATTCGGCAAAAAGGGGAGCTCAGGAATAGGAAAAGATGATGAGGTTTCTGGCCGGGTCTGTTCCTGAGTTCCTGATTTCCACATTGGTCTTTGCGGGCCTGATTAATTCAGAAGCCATGAAACCAGGAAACCGAGAATTCAGATTCCTGGCTTCATGGTTTCCTGCTTAACCCCTCTGGCTGCATGCCTTCTCCCCGCGAACTCCCGATCTACGAGCTCGAATCCGCTTTGGTCGCATCGCTGCGCGCGCAGGGGCGGCTGATCGTGCAGGCGCCGACGGGCTCGGGAAAGTCGACGCAGATTCCGCAGATGCTCTGGCGGCACGGCCTGCTCGGCGAACGCGGGGAAGTCGTCGTGCTGCAACCCCGCCGGATCGCCGCGCGGATGCTCGCCCAGCGCGTGGCCGAGGAGGCCGGCACCCGGCTGGGCGAAGGCGTGGGCTACCAGATCCGGCTGGAATCGCGCGTGAGCGAGCGCACGCGGATCCGTTTTGTGACGGAGGGCATCCTGCTCCGGCAAATGTCGTTTGATGCGACTTTGCGCGGGATCACCGCGATCGTCTTCGACGAGTTTCACGAGCGGCACCTCTACGGCGACATCTCGCTCGCCCGCGCGCTGCAGATTCAACAGGGCGCACGCCCCGACCTGAAGATCATCGTGATGTCGGCCACGCTCGATGCGGGGGCCCTGAAAACCTACCTCGCGCCCTGCGACGTGCTCGTGTCGCAGGGCCGCAGCTTCCCGGTGCGGATCGAGTACCTGCCGAAAGCGGTGAACTTCGAGCACGAGCCGGTGTGGGAGGTGGCGACGCGCGAATGCGAGCGGGTGGCCGCCGAATCGATTGGCGATCTCTTGGTCTTCATGCCCGGCGCGTATGAGATCAGCCGCACGGTGCAGGCGATACAGGGCGGAAGGGCGCTGCGGGATTTTGTGGTGTTTCCGCTCCACGGCGAACTGCCACCCGAGCAACAGGACCGGGCGGTGGCCCGCTACGAGGCGCGAAAAATCATCGTTTCGACCAACGTGGCGGAGACCTCGCTCACGATCGACGGCGTGACGACGGTGATCGATTGCGGGCTGGCGCGCATCGCGCGTTTCGATCCGCACCGCGGGATCAACACGCTGTTGATCGAGAAGATCTCCGCGGCGAGCGCGGACCAACGGGCAGGGCGGGCAGGTCGTACGGCGCCGGGCGTGGCGGTGCGGCACTGGACCGAGCGCGAACACGGGCAGCGCGCGCCGCAGGAATTGCCGGAAGTGAAGCGGCTCGATCTCTCCGAGGTCGTGCTGACGCTCAAGGCGAGCGGGATCGACGATGTGTTCAATTTTCCGTGGCTGGAGAAGCCGGAGCTGAAGGCGCTCGAGCGGGCGGAAATGCTGCTGGCGGATTTGGGGGCGGTGGCGGAAACCGGAGACCCCAAGCCGGAAACCGGAGACCGGAAACCGGAAACCGGAAACGCGGCGAGGTCGCGGATCACCGACATCGGTCGGAAGATGCTGCGGTTTCCGGTGCACCCGCGCTATGCGCGGATGTTCCTTGCGGCGCAGGATCGCGGCTGCGTGCGGACGGTGGCGCTGATGGCGGCGCTGACCCAGGGACGAAATTTCCTGCTGCGGGGCGTCACGCGCGAAGTGGAGGACGCGCGGGAGGACACGCTGGGCGAGGAGCAGGAGAGCGATTTTTTCCTGCTGATGCGCGCGTGGCGCTACGCCGACAAGGCGAACTACGCGCTCGAGGCCTGCCGCCGCCTGGGCATTCACGCGCAGGGCGCCCGGCAGGTGGGCCCGTTGTTCGAGCAATTTCTCGGCATCGCCGAGCACGAGGGCCTCGATATCAGCGAGCGCCGTATCGATTCCGCCGAAGTGCGGAAATGCGTGCTGGCGGGTTTTTCCGACCAGCTCGCGCGGCGACTCGACGGCGGGACGCTGCGCTGCGAACTGGTGCACCGCCGGCGCGGCGTGCTGGCCCGGGAAAGCGCGGTCCAGAAGGCCCCCCTGTTCGTTGCGGCAGAAATCAGCGAGATCGAAGGCCGGGGCGGCGAGGTCAATGTGCTCCTGTCGCTGGGGACGGCGATAGAGGAGGCGTGGCTGGCAGAGATCTTTCCCGGGGACTATGGCGAGACGCGCGCGGTCGCGTACGACGAGCAGGCGAAGCGCGTGATGTCGCGGCGCGAGCGGCGATTTCGCGACCTTGTGCTTGAATCCAAATCAAGCGCGGACGACGCGCCGCTCGACGCGGCGGCGGGGTTGCTCACCAGGGAAGTCATGGCGGGCCGATTGAAGCTCGAAGCGTGGGACGATGCGGTGGAGCAATGGATCACGCGGGTGAACCGGCTGGCCGAGTGGTTTCCTGAACTCGAGGTGATTCCCATTGCCGAGAGCGATCGCGCGACGCTCATCGAACAGATCTGTTATGGGGAGTTGGGTTACCGTGGAATCAAGGACAAGCCCGTCATGCCGGTCCTGCGTGACTGGCTGACCGCCGAGCAACTGGCCGTCATCGATGATTACCTGCCCGAGCGGTTGACGATGGCGAATGGCCGGCGCTCGCGGCTCACGTATCACAAGGAAGGTCCGCCCATCCTGAGCGCGCGCATCCAGGAATTGTACGGCATCAACGGTAAATTCGCCGTGGGCCATGGCCGCGTGCCGGTGAAAATCGAGGTGCTCGCGCCCAATCAGCGCCCGATCCAGGTGACGGACGATCTCACCGCGTTCTGGAGCGACATGTATCCGAAGGTGAAGGCGGAATTATCGCGGCGCTACCCGCGCCACGAGTGGCGGTGAAGCAAGACGGTTGAAGCAGGAAACCAGGAGGCCAGGAATTGGGCTGCTTTCTCTTCCTCGCATTCTCCGCGCTTCCGCTCTTCCGCGTTTCCGCGATCGGTTTGATCTCATCGCGGAAACGCGGAAGGGCTCCCTGAGCAGATCCTTTCTTCCTGCTTTCCTGCTCATTTTTGTTTGGCCGATGTCAGGGCCGAACGGCAGGCCGCACCTCGCCAACGGGACGCGCGTTCCGGGGTGGGGTTTTGGTCAAGGCATCGCCGAGGTCGGCGCGGGCGGCAGCCACGACTTTTTGGAGTCGGGCAACGATTTCGGGGTGCGCGGAGGCGACGTCGCGGGTTTCGCCGGGGTCGTCTCGCAGGTTGTACAGTGCGGTCCCGATTTTTTCGAAGCGGTAACCATGGCGGCTGGCGATGCCGCGCAGGCCGGAGTTCTCAATCGATCCCGGCGTGATGTTTCCGAAGTTCGACGGCTTGCCGCCGCGGCCCGGCGCCGCGGCGAGCGTGAGATACTCGTGCGGCACATGCAGCTTCCAGTCTCCCTGACGCACGGCGTGAAGCTCCACGGTGGCGTAGTACCAGAATTCCTCCCGGCCTTTTGCGCCGGCTCGCCCGAGGAGGAGCGGACTCAAATCGATGCCATCGCGCTTCGCCTCGTCCGGT
>JBKJRG010000605.1:0-8573 GCA_046594805.1 Opitutaceae bacterium
GCGCCACGAGAGGCTGGCGTTGGCGGTGCGCGGGACGAAGCCGGGGATCTGGCCGTTGGCGCGGGCGACGGTGGTCGCGAGCGAGCCGGCGACCGGGAAATTTCCGTGGGTGTCGAGCACGGTGTAATTGATCATGCCGCTGAGGCCCTTGAGGATGCCGGGGAGAAATTGAAACTGCTGCTGGTAACTGAACTCCCAGCCTTGCACGACGGCGGCGCCGGCATTGGCGGCGGTGAGAAAGGTCCAGCCGGGATACTCGCCGTTGTAGCCGTTGTCGTTGCCGGTGCCGATCGTGCCGCTCAGGCCCTTGAGGACGCCGGGGAGAAAAATGAACTGCTGCTGGTAACTGAGCTCCCAGCCCTGGACGACGGCGGCGCCGGCATTGGCGGCGGCGAGAAAGGTCCAGCCGGGATACTCGCCGTTGTAGCCGTTGTCGTTGCCGGTGCCGATCGTGCCGCCCTCGATGCCGCTGACGATGTAGTTGCGAATCGACTTGTGGAACCGGATGAAGTGCGAGGCCTCCCACTTCGGGAAACGGCGGCCCGTCTTCACCTGATCCATCATCAGCAGCGAGGGCTCGGCGCGGAGCGGGCCGGTCCCCGTGTAGTTCCAGCGGCGCGAGGCGCTGGTGGCGCCGACGACCTGCTCGCGCCAGACGAAGGCTCGCCTCTGGGGCTTGGCTGGCTTTCAGGCTATCGGTCGTGGTGTTTTCACGCCCAAAGGTGGAAACCAGATCTTTTTATTCGTCACAAGAGAGAGACTGGGCTGGATGACGCCCTACAAAAACTTCCTGGACGAGGATCTATTGTTCTGGGATTGCGAAAAAGGGCACGGCTCGGACGACCGCATTGTAGGCGCATCCCGTAACGGCGAGGAGATTCACCTGTTTTACCGTGACCAACGGCATACACCGTTCACGTATCACGGCAAAGTGGTCATGGTCCGGTGCGACCGATTCATTGACCGGCCTAGCGGGTTCGTCTTCAACGTCCTTGCGATCGCGCCTCATTTTGCATCTGCCGATTCAATGCAATTGGCGGAGGATCCGGCGGACTATGCCATGATCAGCGGGGCGGGCATACATAGCATCGACCGCGCGGTCGTGGCCAAGAAGCCGCGGCATCGCGCAACGGTTGTTTCGGGGCAACCTGATGCGACTTTGGCAGGGATCCTGTGCCGTGACGAGAGTTCAAGAAACGCGGGTTCTGCGTTCTAGCCATATTAAGCCGTGGGCTATTGCGGATGTGCGTGAGAAAGTAGACCACTTCAACGGTCTGCTTTTGATTCCAAATTTGGACGCCCTCTTCAATGAAGGACAGATTACTTTCCGTGACAATGGTCGGATACTTGATCTCACCCGGGTGGCGGGCCGGCGATCAGCGACGCATGCACGTCACGCCCGATCTTCATTTGCAGGCGCTCCATCCGGAGTCGACACCGTATCTGGAGTTTCACCGCGATGTCATGTTCGAGCGATCAATGGAGGCCGGCGATGGCTAATTTCACTCGCATGGCACGGAGAAGCCGACCGACAAAAAAGCCCCGCACGCGCGAGGCTTTCGGCTGAGGAGTTTGGGCCCCCTTACGGCAGATCCGTATACCCCATCAAATACCGATCGCACTCCCGCGCCGCGCCCCGGCCTTCGTTGATTGCCCACACCACCAGGCTCTGGCCGCGCCGGCAGTCGCCGGCGGCAAAGACGCCCTTGAGGCTCGTGGCGTACTTTTCGTGCTCGGCCTTGATGTTCGAGCGCGCGTCCGTCTCCAGGTTGATTTCCTTCAACAGCGCCTGCTCCGGCCCGAGAAATCCCATCGCGAGCAGCACGAGCTGGGCGGGGCGGGTCTTCTCCGTGCCGGGAACTTCCTTCGGCATGAACTGCCCCTTCTCGTTCTTCTCCCACTTGATTTCCACCGTCACGAGCTCCTTCACCGCGCCTTTATCGTCGCCGATGAACTTCTTGACCGTGGTGACATAGATGCGCGGATCGGCGCCAAATTTCGCGGCGGCTTCCTCCTGGCCGTAATCCAGCTTGTAGGTCTTCGGCCACTCCGGCCAGGGATTGTCCGCGGCGCGCTCGAGCGGCGGCTTCGGCAGGATTTCGATCTGCAGCAGGCTCTGGCAGCCGTGGCGCATCGCCGTGCCGACGCAGTCGGTGCCCGTGTCGCCGCCCCCAATCACGACCACGTCCTTCTTCTTCGCGCTGGTCTTCGCGTGATCCGCGCCGCCATTCAGCACCGCCTTGGTGTTGTCGGTGAGGAACTCCATCGCGAAGTGCACGCCCTTCAGGCTGCGGCCTTCGATCGGCAAATCGCGCGGCTGGGTCGCGCCGGTGCAGATGACCGTCGCATCGTATTCGTTCAGGAAAATCTGCGGCTCCACATTTTCACCCACGTTCGCGTTGCAGATGAATTTGATCCCCTCCTGCTCCATCAATTTGATCCGGCGGAGGACGACCTCCTTCTTATCCAACTTCATGTTCGGGATGCCATACATCAGCAGCCCCCCCGGACGGTCGGCGCGCTCGAAGACTGTGACGCTGTGGCCTGCCGTGTTGAGCTGGGCAGCGGCGGAAAGTCCCGCCGGGCCGGAGCCAATCACCGCGACCTTCTTGCCCGTGCGAACCTTCGGCGACGTCGGGACGACCCAGCCTTCCTCCCAGCCCTTGTCGATGATCGAGGCCTCGATGTTCTTAATCGTGACCGGAGGCGCATTGATCCCCAGCACGCAGGAGCCCTCGCACGGTGCCGGGCAAACCCGGCCGGTGAACTCGGGGAAATTATTGGTCTTGTGCAGCCGATCGAGCGCTTCCTTCCAGAGTCCGCGATAAACGAGATCGTTCCACTCCGGGATCAGGTTGTTGATCGGGCAGCCGCTCGCCATGCCGCTGATCAATTTGCCGCTGTGGCAAAACGGGATGCCGCAATCCATGCAGCGCGCACCTTGCTGGCGGAGTTTCTTCTCCTCCATGTGGTGGTGAAACTCCTTCCAGTCGCGCACGCGCTCGACGGGCGTGCGATCGACAGGCAGTTCGCGCAGGTACTCGATGAAGCCGGTTGGTTTACCCATGGACGGAAATTTATGATCTACGATTGATGATTTATGATTTCAGGCGCGCAGGTGGCATCAATCAACAGCGCTGGCGTCGTCGAGGAAATTGGTGAGGTTCGATCCAATCATAAATCATAGATCGTAAATCATAAATTGCCTCCCGCTCAGTTTCCACCCACCCGCGACAGGTCGCGCGCGTTTTCCTCGAACGCCGCCATGATCGCCTCGTCGCCCGTGAGACCCTGCGCTTGGGCGCGGTCGATGCAGGCCAGCATCCGCTTGTAGTCCTTCGGCATCACCTTGACGAATTGCGGGACAAACTTTTCCCAGCTGGCGAGGACCTTCTTCGCGCGGGCGCTCTTCGTGTAGTCGAGGTGTTGCTGGATCAGCGCACGCAGGGCCGCGATCTCCTTCGCGTCCTCGAGCTTTTCGATCCCGACCATCTGAGGATTCACGCGTTTGGCGAAGTCGCCGGTCTCGTCGAGGACGTAACCGACGCCGCCAGACATGCCCGCCCCGAAATTGCGGCCGGCGCGGCCCAAAACGACGACCTTGCCCCCGGTCATGTATTCGCAGCCGTTGTCGCCGATCGCCTCGACCACGGCGGTGACGCCGGAATTGCGCACCGCAAACCGCTCGCCCGCCATGCCCCGGACGTAGATCTCGCCGGCCGTCGCGCCATAGAGCGCGACGTTGCCGATGATCATATTTTCCTCGGCGAGGTAGGTGGCGTTCGCGGGCGGATAGATGATGAGCTTTCCGCCCGACAGCCCCTTGCCGAAGTAATCGTTGGCGTCGCCCTCGATCGAGAGCGTCATCCCATGCGTCATGAATGCGCCGAAGCTCTGGCCGGCGGAACCGTTGAACTTGATCCGGATGGTGTCCTCCGGGAGGCCCTTCGCGCCATGCTTCTTCGTGATTTCGCCGCTGGTAATCGTGCCGACCACGCGATGCACGTTTCGGATCGGCAGCTCCGCGACGACCTTCTCGCCGCGCTCGATCGCCGGCGCGCAGATTTCGAGCAGTTGCGTCACGTCCATCGACCGATCGATGCCGTGGTCCTGCTTGATCTGGCAGAACCGGCCCACCTCGGGACCGACGTCCGGCTGATAAAGGATGTTGGAGAAATCGAGCCCCTTCGCCTTCCAATGATCGACCGCCTTGCGCGCCTCGAGCCGATCGGTGCGACCAATCATCTCCTCGATGGTGCGGAAGCCGAGCTGCGCCATGATCTCGCGCATATCCTCGGCGATAAACTTCATGAAGTTCACCACGTGCTCGGGCTTGCCGGTGTAGCGCGCCCGGAGCTGCGGGTCCTGCGTGGCGACGCCGGCGGGACAAGTGTTGAGATGGCAGACGCGCATCATGATGCAGCCGGTCGCGACCAGCGGCGCGGTCGCAAAACCGAACTCCTCGGCGCCGAGCAACGCGGCGATGATCACGTCGCGGCCGGTCTTGAGCTGGCCGTCGGTCTCCACCGCGATGCGGGAGCGCAGATTATTGAGGACCAGCGTCTGGTGCGTCTCAGCGAGGCCGAGTTCCCACGGCAGGCCCGCGTGCTGCAGCGAAGTCTGCGGGGAGGCGCCCGTGCCGCCGTCGTACCCGGAAATCAAAACCACGTCCGCGTGGGCCTTGGCCACGCCCGCCGCGACGGTGCCGACCCCGACCTCGGCCACGAGCTTCACGCTGACGCGCGCATCGCGGTTGCCGTTCTTCAGGTCGTGGATCAACTCCGCCAGATCCTCGATCGAATAGATGTCGTGATGCGGCGGCGGCGAGATGAGCCCGACTCCCGCGGTGGTGTGGCGGGTCTTGGCGATCCACGGGTACACTTTGGTGCCGGGCAACTGGCCGCCCTCACCCGGCTTCGCACCCTGCGCCATCTTGATCTGGAGTTCCTTCGCGCTGACGAGGTATTCGCTCGTGACGCCGAAACGGCCGGAGGCGACCTGCTTGATCGCAGAATTCTTGGAATCGCCCTGCTCGTTCGTCCAGGTGAAGCGCTCCGGATCCTCGCCGCCTTCGCCGGTGTTCGACTTGCCCCCGATCCGGTTCATCGCGATCGCCAGCGTCTCGTGCGCCTCCTGCGAGATGGAGCCGTAGGACATGGCGCCGGTCTTGAAGCGCTTCATGATTTTTTCGGCGGACTCGACTTCCTCGATCGGAATGGCGGGACCGGCCTTGAAATCGAGCAGGCTCCGCAGGGTGCAGAGCGCCCTGCCCTGCTCGTTGACCAGCTTGGCGTACGCGACGTAGGACGGCTTGCTGTTTTGGCGGACCGCTTTTTGCAGGGCGTGCACCGACTCGGGCGTGAACAGATGCGCCTCGCCGCTCGCGCGCCATTGATAGAGACCGCCGACCGGCAGCACGTGGCCATTGACCGGCCGTTCCGGGTAAGCGGCGCGGTGGCGCATCAACACTTCCTGCGCGATGACATCGAGCCCGATGCCGCCGACGCGCGAAGGCGTCCAGGTGAAATAATGATCGATGACATCCTGGCGGAGCCCGAGCGCCTCGAACACCTGCGCGCCGCGGTAGCTCTGGATCGCGGAGATGCCCATCTTGGACATGACCTTGATCACGCCCTTGGCGGCGGCCTTCACGAAATTCGCGCACGCCTTCTTGTGATCGATCCCCGTGAGCAGGCCCTCGCGGATCATATCGTCGATCGTCTCGAAGGCGACGTACGGATTCACCGCGCTGGCGCCGAAACCGATCAGCAGCGCGAAATGATGCACCTCGCGCGCCTCGCCGGTTTCGAGCACGAGCGACACGCGCGTGCGCAGGCCCTCGCGGATCAGGTAATGGTGCAGGCCGGCAATTGCGAGGAGTGCCGGGATTGGAGCCGACTCGCGCGTGACGCCGCGATCGCTGAGGATAATCACATTGGTCTCGTCCTCCTCAATCATGCGCCGCGCCATGATGGAGAGCTCCTCCATCGACTTCGCGAGGCCCTTCTCGCCGCGCGAAACGCGAAAGAGGATCGGCAGCACCCCGACGCGGAGGCCCGGGAGATTGGTGCGGCGGATTTTGGCGAACTCCTCGTTGGTGAGGACGGGCCACTTCAGCTCGACGCGACGACAGGCGGTCGGCTGCGGGTTGAGGAGGTTGCCCTCCGAGCCAAGGCGCGTCTCGGCCGAGACGACAATCTCCTCGCGGATGGAATCGATGGGAGGATTCGTGACCTGGGCGAAGAGCTGCTTGAAGTAATCGTAGAGCAGCCGCGGCTTGTTCGAGAGGACCGCGAGGGCGGCATCGTTGCCCATCGAACCGATCGCCTCGACGCCATCCTTCGCCATCGGCGTAATGAGAATCCGCTCGTCCTCGAAGGTGTAGCCGAACGCGATCTGCCGCTGCAGCAGCGTCGCATGATCGGGAAGCTCGCTGGTCGGCGCCTCGGGCAAATCGCTGAGGTGAACCAGGTGCTGGTTGAGCCACTCGCGGTAGGGCTGGGCCTTGGACATCTCGCGCTTGATCTCCTCGTCCTCGATGATCCGGCCCTGCTCGGTGTCGACGAGGAACATCCGGCCCGGCTGAAGCCGCCCCTTCTGCACGATTTGATCGGTCGGGATGTCGAGCACGCCGGCCTCCGAGGCCATGATGACGAGCCCGTCCTTCGTCACATAGTAGCGCGTGGGACGGCCCCGCCTCGATCGCGTTCACCGATGGCAAGCAGATGGGCGCGATCCTTGATCGCAATGGTCTGCGGCCTTCCCGGTATTATATCACGAAGGATGGTTTGGTCGTGATGCCGTCGGAAGCCGGCGTCTTGGATATCCCACCCGAAGATATCGTTACGAAAGGACGCCTTCAACCCGGCCGCATGTTCCTGATCGACACCGAACAGGGTCGGATCATCGAGGACGAAGAGATCAAACAGGAAATCTGTAACGCTCAGCCCTACCGTAAGTGGCTCGACGAACACCTGGTTAAACTCGAGGACCTCCCCGAAGCACCCAAACTCGAATCTCCGGATCACGAGACCTTAGTTCAGCGTCAGATTGCCTTCGGTTATACGCACGAAGACGAGCGACTCTTGCTTGCTCCTATGGCCCGGGACGGTGTGGAAGCCATCGGCTCGATGGGCAATGACTCGGCACTGGCAGTCCTCTCGAACAAGCCGCGGTTGCTCTACGATTATTTCAAGCAGCTCTTCGCCCAGGTCACCAATCCCCCGATCGACTGTATCCGGGAGGAAATCATCACCTCGGCAGAAACACGCCTCGGCTCAGAAGGTAATCTTCTGAATCCACAGCCCACCGCCTGCCGGCGTGTCGAGCTGAAGTGGCCCATCCTCACAAATGAGGAGTTCGCCAAGATTCGCCGCACCCATCTCCCTGGTCTGCGGGTCGGTGTTCTCCCCATCCTCTTCCGGGTCACGCGAGGCGAAAAGGGTCTCGCGAAGTCGATGGAGGAACTTTCCATCATGGCCCGTCGCATGATCGAGGAAGAGGAAAACAACGTCCTCATCCTCAGTGATCGTGGCATCTCCCACGAGTACGCGCCCATCCCCGCTTTGCTGGCGGTCTCGGGTCTGCATCACTACCTGATTCGTGAAGGCCTGCGCACGCGCGTCAGCCTCGTCCTAGAAACCGGCGAAGCGCGGGAAGTGCACCACTTCTCACTGCTAATCGGCTATGGTTGCAGTGCCCTCAATCCCTACACCGCGTTCGAGACGATCGACGACATGATCCGCGAGGGTCATCTCACGAACATTGACCACAAGACCGCGTGCAAGAACTTCGTTAAAGCCGGCTCCAAGGGCGTGATCAAGGTGATGTCCAAGATGGGCATCTCCGCGATTCAAAGCTACCGGGGCGCACAAGTCTTCGAAGCGCTCGGGCTCAAGCAGGACGTGGTGGATCATTATTTCACCTGGACGCCCTCACGCGTCGGCGGCATCGGCCTCGATGTCATCGCTCAAGAGGTGCTCATGCGCCATCGGGCCGCATATTCCGAACGATCCAGCAACAATCGCGTTCTTCCCGGCGGCGGCCTCTATCAATGGCGTTCGTCCGGCGAAGCCCATTTATTCACGCCAGAGTCGGTCCATAAGCTGCAAAAGGCAGTCCGGACTGGTAACACTGCCGCTTACAGGGACTACGCCAAAGAGATCAACAATCAATCCAAGGCGCTTTGTACGCTGCGGAGCCTCCTCCAGTTCAAGATCGGCGAATCCATTCCGCTCGCCGAGGTTGAACCGATCGAGTCGATCATGAAGCGTTTCAAGACCGGTGCCATGTCGTACGGCTCCATCTCGAAAGAAGCGCATGAAACCTTGGCTATTGCCATGAACCGGATCGGCGGCAAGTCGAACACAGGTGAAGGCGGCGAAGATCCCGAGCGCTACACGCCCATGGCCAATGGCGACTCCAAGAACTCTGCGATCAAGCAGGTGGCGTCCGGACGATTTGGCGTGACGAGCGAATACCTGGTCAGCGCGAAAGAAATCCAGATCAAGATGGCACAGGGTGCAAAGCCCGGGGAGGGCGGACAGCTGCCCGGCTCAAAGGTTTATCCTTGG
>JBKJRG010000824.1:0-2751 GCA_046594805.1 Opitutaceae bacterium
GGCGATGCCCGATGCCTTCCGCCATTTCGTCTTTGTCGATTTCGAAAATGTCCCGTCGATCGAGCTGGGTCTGATCGAGGGAAAACCGGTGAAGGTCACGCTGCTGGTCGGCAAGAATCAGACGCGTCTCGAGCTTCCCCTCGTCCGGCAGATTCACCGTTTCGCGGCGCAAGTGGCCCTCGTCGAGGTTGGCGCGTCGGGGCGCAACGCCCTCGACCTCGTCCTCGCCGCCTATCTCGGGCGCGCGACGCTCGAGCACCCGGGAGGTGATTTCGTGATCGTCTCGCGGGATAAGGACTTTGATCCGTTGATTGCTCACTTGCTCCGCACCGGGGTCAGCGTCACCCGGGTGACCGATTTTGCCGCGCTACCCTTCGTGACGCCACCCACGCGGGTCGCCGCCCCGGCGCCAGTACCCGCTGCCCCGTCAAGAACTCCCTCGACCCCGCGTAGTGCATCCGCGGGCGCAGCCCGCAAGCCCACGTCGGCGGCGCCGGCCCCGTTGCCCGTCGATAAATTGGACAAACTCATGGCGCGGCTGACCGCTGACGCAGGACCGCGGCCCAAGCGAAAGGATCGGCTGCTGGCTCACATCAGCACCAGCTTCGGGAATAAACTTTCCGACGCCGAGCTGACGGCCCTGGTCGACCGGCTGGTGCAGCGACGCATCCTGGCCATCGATGCCGACGGAAAGGTCAGTTATCCCGCCGCAACGAGCGCGCCCCCGGTGACCAAGCCGGCGGCGCGGGTACCCGGCGGGACGGCGCGGTCTTGACCTCCGGTGCCATTGCCGGTGCCGTGACGCAGCTCCGACGTATGCCCACTCTCCTCGTGATCGATGACAACGGGTTCGTGCGGGACGTAATATGCACGGCCCTACAACGTCGCGGCTATGCCGTCCTCGTGGCCGAGGGCGGCGAAGCGGGGTTGGGACTGGCGGAAACCAATGACGTGGATGCCGCGATCGTGGATGTGTATATGCCGGGGATGGATGGCTTCGTGACCAGCGGCAATTTGCAGGCGCTCGCCCGCACCCGCGGCCGTCCGCTGCCGGTGTGGCTGATCACCGGCAGCCACTCCGCCGAAGTGGACGCGCGAGGGGTGGACGCCGGCGCGCTGGTCGTGCTGAGGAAGCCGTTGAACTTCGCGGATCTCTTCCGTCGCATCGCGGAGCAATGCGGTGAAGGCGCGCCGACCGTGCCGCCGGCGTAGGTCATTCCCGACTCCCGACGTTTCGCGTTGGCAATTGAATCCGTGGTAGGGCTGACGCTTGCCGCCACGCCGTCGCGGTACGCGTGATCGAATACCTTTCGTTTCCGCCCGCCCCAGCCAGCCAGCGAACGAGCGAGCGAGCTGGACATTCAGGGTATTCTCGCATTCGCCGCGCGACGGCGTGGCGGCAAGCGCCAGCCCTACCCATGGGAGACCCGCTACCGATATTCCAATCGGATGGACGACAGTCCCTCGTTGTTCGGGCGGTGCCACTTCACCTCCGCGCGATTCCTCCCGGGCGGAATCAAATCCGGTTACCTCCGCCCATACTGGCGTTCAAGAGGTGATGATTCGCGCCCTTTTGTTCGCGGTGGCTGCGGCCTGCCTGGGCGGCTGCGCGCAAATGCCCAACACCGCGTTCCTGACGACGCGTTACGCGGCCCAGTCCGCGAAATTCAAGACGGCGCTGGGCCCGCTCTCGGATAAAAAAAGCGCCACGCTCATCGCGGAGCTGAAACGCAAATCCGGGGACATCGATATCCTCGACAAGCAGATCACGCTGGAACAGCAAATCGTGGGCCGGCCGCTGGTGATGGGCAACAAGGTCGTGTTGCTCCAGGACGGCCCCGCCACGTATGAGGCGATGTTCGCGGCCATTCGGAACGCAAAAGATCATATCAACGTCGAATCCTATATCTTCGATGACAGCGATGTGGGCCGGCAATTCAGCGATCTGCTGGTGGCAGCGCAGGCGCGGGGCGTCCAGGTGAACGTGATCTATGATAGTGTGGGCGCGTTTGGGACGAAGGCGGTATTCTTCGAGCGGCTGGCGAACGCAGGCGTTCAAGTGCTCGAATTCAACCCGATCAATCCCCTGGCAGTGAAAAAGCCGTGGAAGCTCAATCATCGCGATCACCGCAAGCTGATGGTCGTCGATGGCCGGACCGCCTTCCTCGGTGGGATCAATATTTCCAGTGTCTATTCCAGCGGCTCGTCGTTCGGAAGGCTGACCAATCGTCCCGGCGTCACCAAGGGCTGGCGCGACACCGATATCCAGATCGACGGACCGGTGGTCGCGGAGTTCCAGAAGCTCTTTCTCGAGACCTGGAACAAGCAGCGCGGCAAGCCGGTGGGAGCAAAAGGCTATTTTCCCGTCATTCCGGCGCAGGGCAATGAAATGGTCCGCGCGATCGGCAGCACCCCGGACGATCCCTACAGCCTGATTTACCTGACGCTCATCTCGGCAATAACGAATGCCGAGCGCCAGGTGTGCATCACCAATGCGTACTTCGTGCCGGATCCGCAGTTGTTGAAAGCGCTGCTCGATGCGGCCGCCCGCGGCGTCAACGTCAGCCTGATCCTCCCGAGCCAATCCGATTCCGGGCTCACGTTTCACGCGGGACGCTCGTACTACACGCAGCTCCTCCGCGGTGGCGTCACGATTTTTGAGCGGCGCGGCACCCCGCTGCATGTGAAGACCGCCATGGTCGACGGAGTCTGGTCGTGTGTCGGTTCCAGCAACCTCGATTGGCGCAGCGC
>JBKJRG010000043.1:0-3915 GCA_046594805.1 Opitutaceae bacterium
GCGCGGTGGCCCTCGCTGCCGGGATTGGACCGGGTGCCGCGCGCCCCGCCCCGCCTGCGGTGAGCTCGTCGAATCCGCTCCGCCTCTTCAACCTCGGACATAATCGGCCGGTGGAAACCGTGCTTTTCGTCCAAATGCTGGAGCAACTGCTGGGCCGCGCGGCGAAAACCGAACTGCTCCCACCCCAGCCGGGCGACATGCTGGAAACCTGCGCCGATCTCACCCGGATCCAGGCGGCGATTCAGTTCGTGCCCAAAGTGCCACTCGAGGAAGGCCTGCGCCGATTCGTCGAGTGGTTTCGCGGTTATTACCGCTTGTAGGTCTGGCTTTACGCCGGCCCTGCCGGGGAGAAAAATAAGCGCGACCTCCACTAACTGGAGGCGGCCGGTGAACTCGCGCGTCGCCGAAAACGCTCATGCGCGGCGAATGCGCCGGCTCAGATTCAAGGATCGGACTGGCCATTCGGATGCGCGCGGCCGGCTTTGGGGCCCATGATCTACCTCGACTACAACGCCACGACGCCGGTGTTGCTGGAGGTGCGGGAGGCCTTGTTGCCGTATCTGGCGGATGAGTGGGGCAACCTGTCCAGCACCTACGCGTTTGGGGCGAAAATGAGAAAAGTGGTGGAGATGGCGCGGGAGCAGGTCGCAGCTCTGCTGGGCGCCCAGCTCCGCTTCGCGGCAGATGGTGCGGTTCTCGGTCGGAACCGGAAATAGCGGTGCGCAGATCGACCACGCCGTCGCCGCCATCGTGCGGGCAGTCCGCGCGCTGACCGATCAGGAGTAGTTTTCTGCGGAGCAAAAACCACTCAGCGCCGGACTGCCGCCCCCACGCGCCGTCTTGACGCCAGGAAGGTCGTATTACACCAGTGGGTCATGGCCTCTCTCACCACCGCCACTGTCCGTTTGCCCGTGAGGACGAAGCGCCGCCTCGCCGCGGCCGCCCGCCGCCGGGGCCTCAGTCTCTCCCGCTACCTTGTTGAATCCGCCGAGCAGGCCGCGTCCGCGCCGCCAGCCAACCCACCCCTGAGCCCAGCAGCCCACGAAATTGAACAGTTTGTGCGGCCTGAAAACAGTGGTCCCGAGAGTGCATGATTGCGGACGTTGCGCAATGGGACGTGGTGCGCGTGCGGATTCGTCCCGCCGATAAAGACCTCCATCCTGCCGTGGTCGTATCTCGCGGTGCCGTGTGCGCCGATCCGCGCAAGCAGACCATCAACGTCCTTTATTGCTCGACCAAACGGCCTGCCGCCGCATGACTCAAAACATGACTCAAAAGGGGTCATGACTCAAAAGGAAAAGGGGTCATGACTTGACTCTTGACAACGAGGGCCGCGCATCGCCCCGCATCTGTCAACAGTCAAGTCATGACCCCATCAGACCTCGCATCAGACCTCGTGCGCCGGGCAAATTACCACGGAGTTTCGCCTGCGGGAAAAGCGACCGAAGCACCCCCAGCCCCGGCGTTGGCTCTGGCGTCTGGTTGAACCAAGCCGCTGCGCGGCGCTGAGGTGCGGGAGTAGCGGGTGAAGCGGGCGGCACGGGTTGAACGCTGGGTGAGCGGCGGCGGGGCGACAAGGCTGGAGCGGCCATGTCATCCCATAAATCCACCAGGAAGGACGCCGCCAAAGTGGCGTTCCACGATTCCGATTCGCTGCTCCGTTTTGCGGAGACGCTCAAACTCCGCTCGCTCGCGATTTCGACGCAGGAGGAGTACCTGCGCTATGTGCGCAAGCTGGCCGCGCGCGTGCAGCGCGATCCGGCCGAACTGGACGAGGCGCAACTGCGCGCTCATCTGCTGCACCTCAAGGACGGCCGGGACGGTCACGGCTACTCGGGTTCGTCCATGCGCACGGCGGTGGCCGCGTTCACCGCCTTCTACAACCTGCACCTCGGACGCGACTGGAAGTTGTTCCGGCTGGTGCGTTCGCCCTCGCCGACGACGCTGCCCACGGTGCTG
The DNA here is from genome assembly GCA_046594805.1 of Opitutaceae bacterium. GTDB lineage: Bacteria > Verrucomicrobiota > Verrucomicrobiia > Opitutales > Opitutaceae > ER46. The sequence goes on from JBKJRG010000043.1 coordinate 1,960, forward strand.
ACGCGCCCGGAGGTCGCCCGCCTCTTCGGCGTGATTCGCGAGGCACGGTTTCGGACCGTGCTGCGCCTGATCTATGCCTGCGGACTGCGGGTGTCGGAGGCGACCGCCTTGGAAGTCACGCAGATCAAGCGCGACGGACCGCGGCTGCATTTGCAGAAGACCAAGTTCAGCAAGGAGCGGCTGGTGCCCTTGCCGCTCTGGGCGTATCGGGAGTTGCAGGACTTCTGGCGCACGCACCGCCATCCCCGGTGGGTGTTCCCCGGCGTCGGTCGCGGCTGGCGCGAGACGCCGGGCGGGGTCGAGCGGCTCGCGCAGGCGGGCGAACCGATGGGCGTCGGCTCGATTCAACATTGCGTGCGGCTGGCCCGGGCCGACGCCCGGCTGCCGGTGACGACGCATGTGCACACGCTGCGGCATTCCTACGCCACGCACCTGCTCGAAGCCGGCGTCAGCATCCGGCTCATCTCCGCGTATCTGGGGCACGCCTCGCTGGAAACGACCCTGATCTATACGCATCTGACCGCGGTCAACGAGGCGGGCGCGCGCGCCGCGCTCGAGCGGCTGCGGCCGGACGCGGCGTAGCTCTTTTCCCCGCGTTCGTTCCCCTGTGTCCGTCCTGGCCGACTGGCTGGTGCGACGGGCGCCGGCATGGCTGGACGGTTCGCGTCCCGTCGCGCCGGCGCCACGCCGCGCTTTGCTCGCGATCGAGCGCTGCCGCACGCCTGCGCTCGGTGGCTGCGTGTACCGCTGCACCGGATGCGATGAAACGGACTTCGCCTATCACAGTTGCCACCACCGCGCGTGTCCGCGCTGCGGGGGCAATCGCACGGCGGCCTGGACCGCGCGGCAGGAGGCGCGGTTGTTGCCGGTCGGGTATTTTCTCGTGACCTTCACTGTGCCGCAGGAACTGCGCGGCGCCTGCGCCGCGCGGCCGGAGCTGTTGCACGATTTGCTCTTTGCGCAGAGTGCCGCAGCGCTGCAAACGGTCGCCGCCCACCCGCGGCACCTCGGGGGTGAACTGGGGATGATCGGCGTATTGCATACCTGGGGCCGGCAACTGCAGCACCACCCCCACGTGCACTACATCGTGCCGGGCGGTGCGCTCTCGGCCGACCGCCAACGGTGGCGGCCGGCCCGTGCCGGCGGGACGTGGCTCTTGCCGGGCGCCGCCGTGGCGGTGTGGCGCGCCGGCTGGTGGGTCCACACCCAGCCGGCCGGGTCCGGCGCGAGCGTCGTGCGATATCTCGCGCGCTACGTGCATCGCACCGCGATCTCGGACGAGCGCATCGTCTCGGCCGATGACCAGGCGGTGACCTTTCGCTACACCGACACCGCCTCGCAGCAACGGCAGGAATGCACGCTCTCCGCCGATGAGTTCATGCGGCGGTATTTGCAGCACGTGCTGCCGGCCGGACAACACCGCGTGCGCTACTTCGGCTGGCTGCATCCGGCCGCCCGGGCGCGCCGTCTGATCGTCGAGACGCTGCTGGCGGTCGTCATCGTCGTGCGGCCGAAAACCGTCGCGCTGCCGCCGTGGCACCTGCGCTGCCCGCACTGCGGCGGGTTTACGCTCGTGGCCGTAGAGAGGCTGCCCCGTTCGACGGGCTCAGGGCAGGCCCGCGGCCCGCCCGCTTGCGTCCGATGAACGCCCACCCCTGCCATGTTCCACTCCCGCGCACCCGCCCACCGGCGGGCGCCGGGCGGAGCGTCGCCGGTGTCACCGAAAAACAGTTACGCGCACCCGGCCCGGTGATGGCGAAGTCGTCCGGCGCAGCGCCTCAGCGCAGAAGCACCCTACTGCGGGGCGGAGAACCGCGGCCAGACTGGCCGGACCACCCCCCCAACCCCGGCCGCCCAAAAATAAAATCCGCATAAAGCGGACTCGACCTGCCCCCGTCACTCGGAACGGGCTTGTTCAACCGGAGTCCTGTGTCGGCTGCTGCGACACAGAACTCT
>JBKJRG010000083.1:0-9386 GCA_046594805.1 Opitutaceae bacterium
TCAAAGCCAATGCCATTGTCGCGCACGAAGATGATGTCCTCATCGTAATGCTCACGTGCGCCGACTTCGATTTTGCGCGCCTCACGACCCCTCGTAAACTTGACGGCGTTGTCGAGCAGATGGCGAAACGCGAGCGTCAAGAGCTCGGGGTCGCCTTGCACGACCGGCAGGGAGTGGACCATCCAGATAAATGGAGAACGGTCGGCCGTCTGCAGCAAATTCGCGTGGAGGGTAGCGCACAGCGCACTCAGCTCGACGGGTTCATGCCGCAGTGGCACGCGTCCCACCTGCGTGAATACGAGCAGATGGTCCACCAGGCTGGAGGAACGTTCGGCATTTAGAAGCATCTTCTCGATCCAGAGGCGCGCCTCGGCGCCAAGCCCGTCGGGCGGCTCCTCATGCAGCAAGCGGGCAAAACTAATCGCGCGCAGGAGTGGGCCGCGGAGATCGTGCGAGATGGAATACGAAAAGTTTTCCAGCTCCTTCAGCACGCGCCGGAGTTCAGTGTTGCTCTGTTCAAGTTTACCGGCGTGGCGCAGGGCGACTTCGACGATCGCCATGCGCAGTTCGGCCGCGGCTTCGACGTGGCGGGTTTCCCAGGGCAAAGATCGACCGCGCACCGTTTCCCGCCAGATTTCGAAGCTGTTGCGCGGATGGAGCTGTGCGCCTGCGACCACGACCGCCTTGTTGGGGTCGCCGCCCCATTTGACCGTTTGGATGACCTGGGGGCGAAACCACAACAGGTAACTTTTGCGCCCGGGCGAAATGGAAGCCGCCAAAATTCCAGCGGCGCAATTTCCGCACTCCTCGGCCTCCGGGTAGCGCGCCGCCAGCTGGTCGATGCTGATTACCGGCTCTTTGAAAGTGGTTGCCAGCCAGGCGACCAGAGCGCGAATCGCCGGTTCGCCGGGCGCCTCACCCACCACGACACAGCGCTCGTCATCCACGATCGCTGCCCCATGCGAAGCCGTCAGTTCCAGCACCGCACGCCCGGCGCCGACCAGCCCGTATCCGTAATCCGGCGACTTGCTGATGGCCTCGAGCAGCCGCGCGACCCTTGCCCGGCCCAGCGACTGGTCTTCGAACGCCCGGGTGTGCTCGCGCGCGGATAGCTGGAGGGAAAAAATCTGGGCGAGCATGCTACAAACGCTGCGGACTTCAAACGGCACGGTCCGCGGTTCCTTGCTATGGCAGGAAATCAATCCCCATAGCTCGTTACTACGGCTGATCGACACCGACATGGAGGAGCGGGTCCCCATGTTGCGCATATAAGCCCGATGCATCGGCGACACGCTGCGCAATACGGAAAAGCTGAGATCGAGCGGCTCGCCCGCCTCCAGGCCGGGCACAGCGTCGATCGGCACGGGAGTATAGTCGCAATCAGGAATCAGCCGCAATGGATTCAACCGGTAAAGCTCTCTGGCCTGCCGGGGTATGTCGGAAGCGGGGAAGCGCAAATCGAGATAGGTTGGCAGCACCGAATTTCGGCTTTCGGCCAAAACCGTCCCATTCCAGCCCGGATCGAAACCATATAGCATCACCCGGTCGAATCCAGTAACCCGCCGCACCTCCTCGACCATGACATTCACCAACTCCGGGATATCTTGCGCGCTTTCCATTCTGGCCACCACCAGTCCCACTTCGAAGTGGAGGTCGCGGGAGGACGCGGACGGGAGGCCACCCGCCCACTCGCCTTCAATGACAACGATACCGGCGTGGCGATGAACAATGATGTCACAGTCGCGCGCTACGCCAGCGTTCCCCGGCAGCGACCAGCGCTGAAAATATATGGCGCGATTCTCTGCCGCGCGGTCGTGCGCCGCGGCCTGAAAAACGTCGTCCCACCCGCTCCCCAAGGTTTCGCCCAGCTTGGAGCCCAGCAGATCGTCGCGGCCGCGGCCGAGGAAGAAATCGACGTTCCCGCTCACGTGCAGCACGACGCGGCTCTCCTCTGAGATACCGAGAAGAAATCCGTGCGGCTGGATGCTGCCGGGGCGGTGAATCGGCTCACGATCGCAATTGGTCAGGTCGACGGCGCTGAGAGTTGGTTCGGAATTCATGGGCGGTGGGCGGATTGCACGCACCACGCGTGGAGCTTCGAAAACGTTTTCTGCGCGGACTGCACGACAACCTCGTGGTGCTCTGGGGCCACGCATTCCGTTAATCTGACTTTAAACGCCTGCCACAGCTCCATAACGCGGGGACCGTAGCTGCGGAAGTAGCGGCAGGTCACATCGCTGCCTAACGTCTTGGCCAGGTGCATCGCTATCATCTGACCGCCCAACGTCGAGCCTTCGATCACATATAGAATCCCGAGGCATTCGGCTTCACTGGACGTGCCGGGTAAATCGCCACACCGAGGCAACTGCTCGACCGCCGCGGGCGTATAGCCAAGCGATAGTAAATCCTCCTCTAAATAGCCGGCCTTCATACGGGAAAGCAACCAGGGTGATTCCCCGCCCAAGGTCTGCACCAAGCGTTCCTCCAAGGGGGCGATGAATCCGTGGAACGTTTCCAGTTGAGTGCGATATTCGCTAAGCGTGCGCGGTAAACCGATACTGGCTTCGATCTGGTCGTGATGAGCCCGAGTTGCGGCGCGCAACCGTTCCGGCAGACTGGAAAGAATCAGCATGATGCAGCGGCTCCGCAGAATTTCTGAGTGACCGCTGAACCGCAGTGCTGGGGCCTAAATGCAGGCAATGGAAGCACAAATCCGCCCTGACCTGAACCGCCGCTATACGCATCTCGCAGGGGCACGAGCCGCCGGCCTCGGCTCGCGCGCGCTCGGGAGGGCCGCATGGCCCTCCGCTGCGCGAGCCCCCCGGGGCTCGCCTCAAGGGATCGGGGCGACAAACCGCCCGCTTCAGCAGGCACCGCTGCGCGTCGCTCTTGCGTCGTTCCGCTCCGCTCGATCGCCTGCACGGCGGTCGAACACCTCAGGCCTCACCCTCACCCTGTTTGAGGAGTGCGAGCAGGACTGTGACGGGTTAGGAAGGTTTGCGGCGGGTGAGGGTGAAGCCTGAGGTGTTGGAGATGCCCTCGCCGACCGAGTCCGACCTTGAGCGGGCGGCTGATCCGGGTTTCCCTTTGGGGAAATTCGGAACCGTGCAATCCAAGGGAGAGTCAATTTGAGCGCCCCCGTGGCAAACCGCCCCGGCTGGAGCCTAGCCGGGGAGATGCTCACCCGGCCCTATCCATTGCGCATGCGCGTGGTCTTGCCCGCGGTCACGCTCATGGTGCTCATTCCCTTTTACCTCGTCATCGCTGCGGTGACGGCGGACCAGACGCTGCACGCGCCCGAACTGGCCTTGGACCGGATGGTGCCCGTGCAGCCGGCCTGGTCGGTGATCTATCTGTCCTACCTCCTCAGCCCTTTCCTGCCCCTGCTCATCCTGCGTCAAGAGGAGCACATCCGTCGCACTTTCCTGGCCTGGCTGATGGTTTGGAGTGTCGGGTATGTCTTCTTTCTCGTATATCCCACCGTTGCCCCGCGGGCCGACGAGGTGGAGGGAAATGGTTTTTTTGCCTGGTTTCTGCAGGGCATCTACGACGCCGATCCGCCGCGCAACTGCTTTCCCTCCCTTCACGTCGCGACCGCTTTCGTGGCGGCGCTGACCTGCGGACGCGTGCACCGGGGCGTTGGGCTGGTCGCCATCCTGTGGGCCACGCTCATCGCCGCCTCGACGGTATTCACCAAGCAGCACTACGTCGCCGATGTCATTGCGGGCATGTTCCTGGCCGGCGCGGCCTATGGCTTGTTCCTGCGCAACTGTCCACGCGTGCCCATTCCCGAGCTCGACCGGCGCGCCGCCCCGTTTCTCATGCTGGGCCTGTTCGGGATGTACGGACTGTTCGTCGCCTGCTCATGGGCGGGCTACCTGATGGGCGGAGAACCCTGAGGAAATCGCGGGCATTTTGAAAAATCCGCCGTCGAACCGGCCCGACCTTGCCGCCTTTGTTGTCGGCCGCGCCGAACTCGCGCGGTTGCGGCCAAACTGAAGCCACGCTCGCAGAGGGTCAGGCCGGTTATTGTTCTGTGCTCCGCTGGTGAGGCCCGCGGTGTAACGACAAACCTGTGGCCGGTAACAAAAAAACGGCCCGACCCCACCGTTCTTTCTTTTCGTCCCGCGTTATTTGGCGGAGGTTGCCGGCAGCGGACCGGCGGGATTTTTCGCCGTCGGATTGGGCTCGATCGTGAAGACGAGGGTGGCGATTTTCCAGCCGTCCCCGGTGCGCACGAGCGTGAAGAGGTCGATTCCGCCGTGGGAGAATTTGCCGTCACGATGGAAATCATAGGGGGCCCAAACCATCGCGATCCGGTCATGGACCATCACCGTGGCGTCCCAGGTCCGTTCGACCAGGAGCTCCTTCGACTCCGGCATGCGCGCGAGATATTCCTCATGCGTCCGGCGGCGCAGGGACACTCCGGCGGGATCGTTCCGCACGATGTGCCATTGGCCATCGGGCAGCAGCGTGGCGCGGGAGGCGGCGACGTCGCGGGCGGTCATTGCGTCAAAAAATTTCTGCACGACCGCCAGCACCGCCGCGCGTTCGCCGGGGTCGGGGGAGGGCGTGGCAGCGCGTCCGATCAGGCTGGGGAGGAGAATGAGGCCGACGAACGACAGGGCGCGGAGGGCAGGCATGGTGTCGCCATCGTGGAGGAGCGCCGGGGCGTTCGGCAAACTTTCGCCTCCGACGGTCCTCGTCGCAGATTTGGCCGGAAAACATTCTCCGGTCCTTAGTGGGCCCTGCCAGCGGTTTCCCCGGCTTCACGCTTGCCGGGAGCGTCGCCGGGGACACGCTCGCCACCGGATGCGTTGCCACCTTTGCGCATGACGGGCGAATCGAAACCGCAGCTCGTGCGCGCCATCGGCCGCTGGACGCTCACGGCGCTGGTGCTCAACAGCGTCATCGGCAGTGGCATCTTCGGCTTGCCGGGCGCAATTGCGAAGTTCGTCGGCCCGGCGGCGCCGCTGGCCTACGTTCTCGCGGCGGTGGCCATCGGCATCCTCATGGCCGTGTTTGCCGAAGTGAGCTCGCAATACCGCGAGAGCGGCGGGCAATACCTCTACGCGCGCGACGCGCTGGGGCGGTTCGCGGGCATCCAGATCGGCTGGTTCTTCCTGTTGGTCCGGCTCACTTCCGGCGCCGCCGTGCTCAACCTTTTCGTCAACTACCTCGGCGAATTCTGGCCGGAGGTGGCCTCGCCCGCGAACCGCGCCGCCGTCATGGCAGCACTGATTGCGGGTCTCGCCGCGGTCAACTACTGCGGAGTCCGCGTCGGCGCCGGCGTCGCAAATTTCTTCACGATTGCCAAGCTCGCGACCCTGGCGCTGTTCATCGGGACGGGACTGCTGCTCGCCAATCACGCCACCGCCCCCGGCACGGCCGGGCCCGCCAGCGCGGCGGATTGGACCGGCGCGCTGGTCGCTCTCGTATTTGCCTTCGGCGGTTTCGAGAGCGCGCTGATTCCCGCGGCGGAGACGAAAAATCCCCGGCGCGACACGCCGTTCGCGCTGGGGGTGGGCCTCGTGGTCGTCGCGATTCTTTACCTGCTGATCCACCTTGTGGCGATGCGGAGCGTGCCCGACCTGGCGAACAGCACGCGCCCCCTCGCGGACGCCGCCCGGGCGTTTGCCGGCAGCCGGGGCGCCGCCTTCATCGCGCTGGGCGCGATGCTTTCGGCGTATGGCTGGCTGAGCGGCGCTTTCGTCACGCTGCCCCGGCTGATTTACGCCATGGGGGAGCGGTCGGATTTTCCACCCGCGTTTGCGGCGGTGCATCCGCGATTTCGCTCACCGCACCTGGCCATCCTCCTTTGGGCCGGTCTCGTCCTCGCGCTGGGGATACATGGCAGCTTCATCTGGAACGCCATTCTCGCAGGAGTGGCGCGGCTCGTCACCTACGCGGCGACCTGTGTCGTGCTGATGCGATTGCGTCGCCGTCAGCCGGCGGCCGATGCCTGGCGTGCTCCGATGGGAAATCTGCTCGCGCTGCTCGGCATCGCCTTCTGCTTCGCCCTGGCGCTGAGCATGACCCTCACGCATGCCATCATCATGGGAACGGTCGGTGCGGTCGCAGCCGTCAACTGGCTCGTGGTGCGGCGCCCGAAGGCGGGGAGTGCCGGGCCAGCCGAATGAGTCCCGGCAAACGTCCTCTACCCAAATTTCGGGTTATGCGCACGCTCTCCGATGCCCTGACGGCAAATGTCACTTTCCTGACCTGACCCCTGCCCGGCTCTTTTTTGTAACCCCTCTGGTGCGCGATCCGCATCCGTCCTCCTCACCGCGCTGCATTCGCGACACGGTGCCCGCAAGCGGCAGACCTACAAGATGCCAAAGCGCGAAAGGCAGTTCCCTCGGTTCAGGATAATGTGCTTCCCGGCGGCGGGCGGGGCGGCTAGAAAAGCCCCCACCGGCTCGCTCCCGCATGCGCATCTCCAGTCCTGTCTTTGCCGGCCGCCACAAGGAACGGCGCATCATCGCCCAAGCCTTCGAGGCGGCGCGGGAGGGGCATGGGCGCGCATTGCTGATGGAAGGACTCGCCGGCACGGGGAAGTCACGGTTGGCTGAATACGCGCTCGGGTTGGCGGCACACCAGGGATTCCTGCCCCTGGTCGGCGTGGCCGCCGAAGGCCAGGAGGGCACGCCTTACGGTCTGTTGCTCGACGCCTTTCGCCGGCACTTGCGCCGCCAACGCAACGAATTGCCGGCGTGGCTCGACGTGCGTTCTGCGTGGACGGAGCTCGTGACCTTCCGGGCACCCGCCACGCTACAAGGACCTCAACACGCGTTTCACGAAATAAGCCAGGCGCTGGCGCGGCACGGCGCACCGGTGTTGCTCGTGCTGGAGGACCTCCACTGGGCGGATCGGGCAAGCCTGGACATCGTCGAGTGGTTGGTGCGCGAACTGGAGAACCAGCCGATTTTCCTGTTCGCGACCTGGCGTCGTGAAGGAACTATGCACCACTCCGACCGGGCGGAACGAATTCATCGCCTGCGGCGCCGCCCGGGCGTGGAGCATCTGCATTTGGAAGGCTTTTCGCTGGCCGACACGCGCGAAATGGTCGACGGCGTGATGACTTCGGCGGGCGACCACGGATTTCTTGTCCGCCAGTTGCACCGTCGCACCGGGGGCAATCCGCTCTTCCTCGAAGAACTGCTGCACCGCATCATTCGCGATGGAGGCGGGCCGGACGCGACGCTGCCCGTTTCGTTTCGGGAAGCGGTGCGCTCGCGACTCACCGGGCTGAGCCGTGAGGATTTGCGACTGCTGCAACTGGCGTCGGTCATCGGCGAGGGCTTCGACCGCGCCACGCTGGCCTATCTCGGGCGCCGGACGGAGGGCGCCGTAGCGGAGGCGCTCGCACGTTTGCGCGACCATCAGCTCATCCGGGAGACGTCTGACGGGAGCGAATTCCGGTTCTGGCACGCGCTGACCCGCGACGCGCTCTACGAACAACTGTTGCTCCCCGACCGCAAAGCGCTGCACCGGCGAATCGCCCAGCGCTGGATCGCCGGGGCGGACGGCGAGTCCTCGCATCAGCCATCAGGCATTGCGTATCACCTCGAAAATGCGGGCGAAAAGGCCGATGCGGCACCCTATTACGCCGCGGCAGCGGAACGCGCCGCAGCCCTCGGCGCTTTTGATGAAGCTTTCGCCCACGGCGAACGCGCGTTCGCATTCTCGGCCGACGATCGTGGGACGAAGGCGCTGCACGCGTCACGCTATGCGCGAATGGCCGGACACATCGACGCAGCGCTCGCCTACTGCCGCAAAGCACAATCGCTCCTCGACGACACCGGAAATCCGCTCTTCCGCGCGGAGATGCTGTTGCACGAATCGGATTTGTCCTGGCTCAACGGCAACGGCGCTCGCGCCGGTGAGATCCTGAGAGCCGTCGCAGCGCTGCGCCTCCGGACCGGCGGCGCAGCGGACGCGTCGGTGTGGGCGTGGTTGCTGGCGCGCACGGCCCACCGCGCCTGCGTGGAGAGCCGCTGGGCCGATGCGCTGGAGCCGGCTAAAGCCGCGATCGCCATGAGTCGCCGCTTGCGATTGCCCGGGATCGAGGCCCACGCGCTCATCACGCGCAGCATGGCCGAGGCGCCGATCGAAGGTTTCGCGCGGGCAATCGCAACTCTGCAACGCGGCCGCGCGCTCGCGGAACGCCAGGCCTGCGCCGAGGACATTTGTCGCTCTTACGTCGTCGAGGTCGATCTTCGCCGGCGCGAAGGTGATTTCGCCGCGGCCTGCCGCACCGCGGTTGAGGGCACGGAGCGGGCACGTAACGCCGGCGCTCCCGTAATCCTTCACCCCGCGCTCGCCGTCAGCGCGGTGGAACTTCTCTGGAAAACCGGCCGCTGGCAGGAAGCGCTTGATCGTATTGCCGAAACTGAACGGCTGGTGAATGACCAGCCATCTGACTTGGTGCGCTGCCATTTTCGCGCAGTCCTCGCCGGCATCGGCGTCGCGCGCCATCGCCTCGACGAAGCGGCGCAATTGCTCGAAGGCGCCCTGCAGCTTGCCCAGGCGATTCACGAGTCACAATGGGTGTTGCCCGTCTACGTCGCCGCCGCCGAGCTGGCGCTGGCTGCGCGCAAACCCGACGCGGCGCGCCGGCACATCACGGAAGCGCTGCAGCGGTTTCCAGATTGCGATGCCACGGAAGCGGCCGAGTTGCGCACCCTGGGGCTCGAAGCCGCGTGTGAACACCACGCCACGTCAGGGCGCGCCCGGCAGGCGAAAGTTGCGACGCCGGGCGCAGCCCCCGCTCGCGGCGTGGGCCGCGTCGCGAATCACCACGCGAAACTCGGCGCCGGATTCTCGGCGATGCTAACCGGCGAGCTTTCGTCCGCCGCGCGCGACTTTCGCCAGGCGGCAGAGCTTGCGCACACCATGGGCTGCCCGGCAGCGGAGGCGCGTTCCCGGCGGTGGCTGGCCGCGGCCCTGCAAAAACACCCCGAGCCTGAGGCGAGGCGAAGCGCCGTAAGCGAAGGCAATCGCGCGCAAGCTCTCCTCGCCGGGATTCCGGGCCGGGGTGACCACGGATCCGCTGCGCTCGATATGCTCTCCAAGCGGGAGCGCGAAGTGGCGAGGCTCGTGGGAGATGGACTCGCCAACAAGGAAGTCGGTGCGCGACTGTCGATCAGCGAGCGCACTGTCGCGGTGCATCTCAGCCGAATTTTCGACAAGGTCGGAGTCGACTCGCGCCATCGGCTCGCCGCGCTGATTGCGAAAACCGGCGCAGTGTGAACGCGGTCGCGCGCGGCGCGGGCAAACGAGCTAACCGCTAATCCCTGGTCGCCTTCGGCGTCGCCGCAGGCGGGTAAGCTTCGCTAATCTCCGCTAATAAAATCTTCGAATAATCGCCGTGTCCGCGCTTCGCC